>CAXBNH010000166.1:0-6584 GCA_963976905.1 uncultured Algibacter sp. | reverse complement strand
AAAATTAAGATTATTATTCTACTTTTAAACAGTTCGGTTTTAAGGGAAGATTACATAGCAACATATGGAGCACCTTCTGAGTTTGGTTATCATAATTTTGTGCCCCTGTTTAAAGCTGAAAATTTTGATGCCGATGCATGGGCAGGTCTTTTTGAAAAATCAGGTGCAAAATTTGCTGGTTTGGTAGCTGAACATCATGATGGTTGGTCTAATTGGGGAAGTAAGATCAATCCTTGGAACTCACTTGACATGGGGCCAAAACGAGATTTATTAGGCGAGCTAAGTAAAGCTATCAAAAAGAAGCAAATGAAATTTGTTGCGTCTTTTCACATGGCTAGAAACCTTCAGATTTTTAAAGAACAACCAAAAAAATGGTTGAACGATACCTCATATTTTCCATACAATCTTAAAATGGCGACTTCTTCAGAAGACCCACTTTTAGCAAAAATGTATGGTAATATTTCCAAAGAAAAATTTAATAATGATTGGTTTGGCCAACTTAAAGAAGTGATTGATAATTACAGTCCCGATTTAATTTATTTTGACAGTCAGACGCAAAAAATTCCTGAATCCTATAAAAAGAAATTTGCGGCTTATTATTTTAATGATGCTGAAGCAAAAAATAAACAAGTGGTTTTTACGCATAAAGAAGGCGAATTTCCTAAATCGGTAAGTCTTGAAGATTTTGAAAAGGGCCGCATGAACAAAATAACCAAAGAATTTTGGTTGACTGATGAAACGGTTTCGGTTGGAAGCTGGAGCTACACAAATACTTTGGGATTAAAAACACCGGAAGAAATCATTCACGTTTTGGCCGATGTAGTAAGCAAAAATGGGATTTTGATGCTTAATGTATCGCCTAAGGCTAATGGAACCATTCCTCAAAACCAACAAGATATTTTATTGACTATTGGCAGTTGGTTACAAACCAATGGTGAAGCCATTTATGGTACAAGACCTTGGGAAGTGTTTGGGGAAGGCCCAACAAAACAAGAGAAATTGGGGATGTTTTTGGACAAAATAACCTACACGCCACAGGATATTCGGTTCACAAAAAATGAAAATATCTTTTACGCCATCGTTTTGGGGTGGCCTGGTTCTGGAAAAAATATAACCTTAACATCGTTTACATCTAAAGTTTTAGGCGATAAAATACCCAAAATAATACGTGTTTCTATATTAGGGAATGAAGATGAAATCCCTTTTTCATTTGATGGTAAGGGCTTCATTTAAAACCCCCAAGCCACCAGATTGACGACAAAGCTTTTGTGATTAAGATTGAAACATAAAAAACCGTCGATGACGGTTTTCTATGTTTATTTCAATAAAAATAAAAAATTAGTGCTCAGCTTTTATTTCATCTACTTTTTCATCTATAGCATCACCTGCATCTTCCATAGCATCACCAGTGGCATCAACGGCATTATCTATGGCATCTCCAGCTTCTTCAAATGCGTCTTCAGTAGCATCGGCAGCGTTATTGGCTGCATCTTCCATGGCATCGCCGGCATTTTCAATAGTCTCTTCGATAGAGTCCGCTTTTTTGTTGTCTCTACAAGAAGAAAACGTTAAACTTAATGCTAAAAATAGGGCAGTGGTTAATAATGATTTTTTCATGGGTTCTTGTTTTAGTGTTAATTAGATTTTTGGAAAAAAACGAGTAAATGTAATCACTTGTTTTTTGTAATAAACTATATACGTAAATAGTCTAGAATTTGGACGACAGCACCTTTACTTTTTTTAATGAACTCAAAATTTTTGTTGCCAAAACGCACTCTGTTTTCTTGGTTGCTAATCAAATCGCTCAAAATATGGTTGAATTCGTTTTGGTTTGATATCGAGAACATACCACCATGATTTATCATGGCCTTAGCTTCTGGAAATTTATCATGATGGCTACCAATAATGATGGGGATACCAAATACGGCAGGTTCCAAAGTGTTGTGTAGTCCCGTGTGCCCATAAGCGCCACCAACATAAGCAATATCTGCATAACTGTAAACTTTTGAGAGGATGCCAATGGTATCCAGAATGAATATGCTGGCGTTTTTTAAAACTTTTTCATCTTTATTGGAAAATAAAACAACCTCCTTCTTCAGTTTTTCTTGAAGATTTTGTATTTGGTCGGATTTGATATTATGTGGTGCGATAATGAATTTTACGTCATTGGGAGCTTTATTATTGATAAAATCAATAAATAAGGAATCGTCTTCTGGCCAAGTGCTTCCTGCAACCACACAAATTTTATCTGCTTTAAACCTTTCAATGAAATCCAGATTATTATCCAATTCTAATTGACTGAAAACACGGTCAAAACGGGTGTCGCCACTAACGGTAGCTTGATGGTAATTTATGGATATCAATAAAGTTTTAGAAACTTCATTTTGAGTAAAAATATGTTCAAAAGCAAATAAGGCGTCTTTTAATTGTTTTCCGTACCATTTAAAATAGGATTGGTTTTCTCTTAAAGAAGCAGAAATCAAAATGGCACGCAGCTTTCTGGATTTCAATTCATTTAAAAAATTTGGCCAAATATCATATTTAACAAAAATGGTAAGTTCTGGGTTTAAGATGTTTAAAAAGCGCTTGGCATTTTTTTTTGTGTCTATGGGAAGATAAACAACAACATCTGCAATGGGCGAGTTTTTCTGGATTTCATAACCCGATGGCGAAAAGAAACTAAGTACAATCTTATGTGTTTTGTAATGAGTTCTTAAAGCTTTAAAAACGGGAAGCCCTTGTTCATATTCGCCTAAAGAAGCACAATGAAACCAAAGGGTTTGGTCTTTTTTTTCAATGGTTTTTTCTAAAATTTTAAAAGTTTCGGCACGACCTTTTACACCAAGATTTATTTTCTCATTAAAAGGCCCTGCACATTTTAAAGCCAGTTGTGTCGCCTTAATACCTATATTATAAATAATGCCCAACTTTTTTTATTTGTCGCTAAAATACATTTCTTTCATGTAATTTCGTTGGTTGGCGTTCGCTAATTTCGTAATTTTGTGCTTCGAATATTTTACCTTAAGATTCATTAAAATGGACTATAAAATCAAGTTATTGATGCATAGTCTGTAAATTTTTTAGATGAAAAAAATCCAAATGGTTGACCTAAAAGGTCAATATGCTGACATAAAAGAGGCCGTAAATACATCTATTCAAGATGTGCTTGAAACCACGACATTTATCAATGGCCCTAAAGTCCATGAATTTCAAAAGAACCTAGAAACCTATCTCGATGTAAAACACGTCATCCCTTGTGCCAACGGTACCGATGCACTGCAAATAGCGATGATGGGATTGGGTTTAAAGCCCGGAGACGAAGTTATTACGGCCAATTTCACCTTTGCTGCAACCGTTGAGGTTATTGCCTTATTGCAGCTAACCCCTGTTTTGGTTGATGTGAACCCTGATGATTTTAACATCAATATTGAAGCCGTGAAAAAAGCCATCACGCCAAAAACAAAAGCCATTGTGCCCGTGCATTTATTTGGGCAATGTGCTAATATGGAAGCGATTATGGAGATAGCTAAAGCGCATGATTTATTTGTAATTGAAGATAATGCTCAAGCTATTGGTGCCAATTATACATATAAAAATGGTTCAAAAGCAAAAGCAGGAACTATTGGGCACGTAGCGGCAACCTCTTTTTTTCCTTCTAAAAATTTAGGCTGTTATGGTGATGGAGGCGCTATCTTTACCAATGATGATGCTCTAGCGCATACCATCAGAGGCATTGTAAACCATGGTATGTATGAGCGTTACCACCATGATGTGGTTGGTGTCAATTCCCGTTTGGATAGTATTCAAGCAGGGATTTTGGATATTAAATTGAAACGTTTGGATGCTTATAATAAAGCCAGAATAGATGCAGCAAACAAATATGACAAGGCTTTTGAAGCTATAAAAGAAATTGAGATTCCTTTAAGAAATGGCGGAGACGATAGCCATGTATTTCATCAATACACATTGAAAATAAAAGGTGTTGATAGAGATGCACTTGTAAAGCATTTGAATGAAAATGATATTCCTTGTGGCGTGTATTATCCCATTCCGCTTCACAGGCAAAAAGCCTATTTGGATGAACGTTATAATGAAGCAGATTTTGAAGTGACCAACCAATTGGTAAAAGAGGTCATCTCATTGCCTATGCATACCGAATTGGAAGATGATCAAATTGAATACATAACAGCAACAATTATAAAATTTATAAATGGATAAAATATTAGTTACAGGAGGATTGGGCTTTATAGGCTCGCATACCGTTGTAGAATTACAAAACGAAGGCTACGAAGTGGTTATTATTGACGATTTATCAAATTCGTCAATAAAAGTATTGGATGGCATAGAGACCATTACTGGTAAAAGACCCATTTTTGAACAAATAGATTTAAAGGAAAAAGTAGATGTCGAGAACTTTTTTGTTAGACATAACGATGTAAAAGGCGTGATTCATTTTGCGGCCAGTAAAGCGGTGGGCGAAAGTGTAAAAGAACCTTTGTTATATTATGAAAACAATATAGGAACGCTGGTTTATATTCTTAAAGAATTGAAAAAGCTGCCATCAGCATCCTTTATTTTTAGTTCGTCTTGTACGGTTTATGGGCAAGCAGATGAATTACCGATAACTGAAAATGCACCCGTAAAAGAAGCGGAGTCGCCTTATGGAAACACCAAACAGATAGGGGAGGAAATTATAAGAGATACTTGTAAAATAGCACCTAATTTAAAAGCCATTGCTTTGCGTTATTTCAATCCAGTTGGGGCGCATGAGTCTGTTGAAATTGGCGAACTGCCCATTGGAGTGCCTCAAAACCTCGTGCCTTTTATCACGCAAACGGGTATTGGTTTACGAAAAGAATTGTCTGTTTTTGGAGATGATTATCCAACGCCAGATGGCACGTGTATACGCGATTACATCCATGTGGTAGATTTGGCGAAAGCACACGTTGTGGCACTTGGCAGGTTGCTTCAAAATAAGAATAAAGAAAGTTACGAAACTTTTAATTTAGGTACAGGTAAAGGAAGTTCTGTATTGGAAGTGGTAAAATCTTTTGAAAAAGTATCAGGCAAAAAATTGAATTATAAAATTGTAGGTAGAAGGGAAGGCGATATTATTTCGGCGTATGCAGATACCAATAAAGCCAATGATGAATTGGGCTGGAAAACAAAACTGTCGCTTGATGATGCCATGCGTTCTGCTTGGAAATGGGAGCAGAAGGTAAGAGCTAGTGAATAATTAATCTTGAAAATATCTATTAAAAAAGGTTGTTAAATTTTAGCAACCTTTTTTATGCAATCGTTTTCTTCTTCCTAAAACTAACAAACACCAAAATAATCATCCCCGTTGTAACCGATAAATCCGCCATGTTGAAAATGCCCGTTCTAAACACGCCTCCTAAATCTATATGCCAAAAATCGGTAACAGAACCGTAAACAATGCGGTCGTAAACATTGCCCAATCCACCACCGATAATACTTGCAAATGCAAAAAGCGACCAGTTGTCCAAGCTTTTGTCTTTAAAAATATAGCGCAATACAAATCCTAAAACAACAATAGGCAAAATAAGTAGTAAAATAAGCCTTAGTGTTGGGTTTAAATCGCTGCCCATTCCTAAAAAAGCCCCTTCATTTTCAACATTATGAAGCGTGAAATAGTTGCCAATAATACTGGATTGACTTCCAGCTTCCACGTTGATGCGAATCCAGATTTTAGAAATTTGGTCAGCAGTAATCGTAAGGATGATGACGATAAAAATGTACGCAGAACGTTTTGATAGTTTCATTTATACTTATTGCTTTTCAAAAGTTGCAGAAGCTGTTTGAGCGTCTCTGTTGATTTTTTTAACTAAGCCTTGTAAAACATTTCCTGGGCCTACTTCTGTAAATAGTGTAGCGCCATCAGCAATCATTTGTTGCACCGATTGTGTCCAACGCACAGGAGCTGTTAATTGGGAAATTAAATTGGTTTTAATGGCCGCTTCGTCAATCACGGCACGCGCTGTTACATTTTGATAAATAGGACAGTTTGGTTTGCTAAACGTGGTTTTTTCAATGGCTGCCGCCAACTCTTCGCGAGCAGGTTCCATTAATGGGGAGTGGAACGCACCACCAACAGGTAATACCAATGCACGACGGGCACCAGCATCTTTCAAGGCTTCACAAGCTCTATTAATGGCTTCTACTTCACCAGAAATAACCAATTGCCCAGGGCAATTATAGTTAGCAGCCACCACAACACCTTCTATTGAAGCGCATATTTTTTCTACAACAGCATCCTCCAGACCTAAAACGGCAGCCATGGTGCTAGGTTGCATGTCACAGGCTTTTTGCATGGCCAAAGCACGTTGTGATACCAATTTTAAGCCGTCTTCAAAAGTTAAAGCACCGTTGGCAACCAAAGCTGAAAATTCTCCCAGCGAGTGTCCTGCCACCATATCAGGTTTAAAACTGGCACCCAAAGTTTTAGCTAAAATAACTGAGTGCAAAAAAATTGCGGGTTGGGTTACTTTGGTTTCCTTTAGGGCTTCGGCAGAACCTTCAAACATAATGTCTGTGATGTTGAAACCTAGAATTTCATTGGCTTT
>CAXBNH010000165.1:0-6588 GCA_963976905.1 uncultured Algibacter sp. | reverse complement strand
CGGAAAAGAGGCGTTTGATATGAGCATGTCCGGAAAACTGGAAGGTATTGGCGCTAGACTGCAAAAGCGTATGGACTATATTAAAATAGTGGAATTGATTTCTGGAGGACCAGCTTGGAGAAGCAAGGAACTGGAAGTTGAAGACGTAATCCTTAAAGTAAAACAAGAAAATGAAGAGCATCCCGTTAGTATTGTGGGCATGCGTATTGATGATGCCATTAAGTACATCAAAGGACCCAAAGGCACTAAAGTGACCTTGACCATAAAAAAAGTAGATGGTACCATTCGTGATATTGTGATTACTCGTGATGTGGTAGAGCTAGGTGAAACCTATGCCAAAGCGTCGATTGTTGAAAAAGACAACACAAAATTTGGTGTTATCAACTTGCCTAAGTTTTATGTGGATTTTCAAGATTATAAGAATTTGAATGCTGCCGTAGATGTGAAAAAAGAGATTGAAAGATTGAAAGCAGAAGGGATAGAAGGCCTGGTACTCGATTTGCGTAATAATGGCGGTGGATCTTTGCCAGCTGTTGTCGATATGGCAGGTTTATTTATAAAAGAAGGCCCTGTTGTACAGGTACGCTCCACAGGAGAGCCTAAAGAAGTTTTGAAAGACCGTGATAAATCCATTGCTTGGGACGGCCCTTTAGTGATTCTGGTAAATGAGCTTTCGGCGTCAGCTTCAGAAATTATGGCCGCCGCCATGCAAGATTACAAACGTGCCATTGTGATAGGGAGCAAACAGACCTATGGTAAAGGAACGGTTCAAAATGTATTGAACCTTAATAATTTAGTTAGAAACAACACCAATGGCGATTTAGGTGCTTTGGCTTTGACCACACAAAAATATTATCGTATCAATGGCGGTTCTGTGCAATTGGAAGGTGTGAAAAGTGATGTAACAGTTCCTGGACGTTTCAGTTTTATTGACGTAGGCGAAAAAGATAAAGACAATGCATTGCCTTGGGATGAAATTGATGCGGCGGATTATGAAACTTGGGATAACTATTTTGACTATAATAAAACCGTTAAAAACAGTACAGACCGCATGAATCTCAATCATCAGTTTAAACTGATTGAGGAAAATGCCAAATGGGTAAAAAGCAAAATTGATGACACCGTTGTAAGCCTGAATTATAAAACATACAAAGCGCAAATGGCTTTGAACGATCAAGAGTCCAAACAATTTGATGCTATTTCAGATTATAAAACCAACTTAACGTTCAGTTCGCCGCTTTACGAACAAGACCTTTTTACACAAGACACCACCGACTTAAAAGAAAAGCGTGACCGTTGGCACGAGAGCTTAAGCCAAGACGTATATGTAGAAGAAGCTTTGAATGTTTTAGAAGATTTAAAATCATCTTTTACTGTAAAAAAATTGGCAAACGTAAAAAACTAAAAACATAAATGGGTAATCAAACAGGCTCATTAAAACAATTGGCGCTCCAAAAGTTCAAGAAAAACTTTTGGGGCGTTTTTAGTTTGTGCTTCATTATTTTGGTGGGTTTGGTGTCTGTGTTTGCGTATGTGTTTGCACCCGATAGTTCGCAATATGCCAATCAAATGCATTTGGCCATCCATTCCAAAAAACCAGGGTTTACAGTAAAAATGCTTACGATTCCTTCGGGTTTGGAAACCGACCAAAATACTCTTGATAAAATTTTCTTTGGAAAGAAAAGCAGCGATACTGAAATTCCAATCACAGATTATCTTATTGAAAACGACCAATTGACATATACGGAATATGCCTCCGATGGCTTGGAAGGTGTAGTGAAAACAATCGATTTGAGTACATTCTCAAATCAATCAGCAACCGATTTTATAAAAGACAAAACCTTCCTTTTTGGCACCGATAAGTACGGACGCGATTTACTGAGCCGGGTTTTGGTAGGTGCCAGAATTTCCTTTTTTATTGGGTTTGTAGCGGTTTTTATCTCGTTGGTCATTGGTATTTTTATGGGAAGTATCGCAGGCTATTTTGGTGGCAAAGTAGATGCTGCCATTATGTGGATTATCAATGTTACGTGGTCTATTCCAACCTTATTATTGGTAATTGCCATTACCTTAGCTTTAGGAAAAGGTTTTTGGCAAGTGTTTATTGCTGTGGGCTTGACCATGTGGGTTGAGGTTGCTAGAGTAGTCCGCGGACAAATTATCAGCACCAAAGAACTGCAATATGTTTTCGCTGCCAGAGCCTTGGGCTACAATCATTTTAGGATTATTACCAAACATATTTTGCCTAATATTATGGCACCCGTTATCGTTATTTCGGCAGCCAATTTTGCCGCCGCCATTTTAATAGAAAGCGGGCTTAGCTTTTTGGGTATTGGCGCACAACCGCCCATGGCAAGTTGGGGAGCGATGATTAAAGACCATTATAATTATATTATTCTCGGGAAACCGTATTTAGCGTTGATACCCGGATTTTGCATCATGAGTTTGGTAATGGCTTTTATGATGATTGGGAATGCGCTCAGGGATGCGCTGGATGTGAAGGGGTAGGGCTTTCATGGTTGTTTTTCTTAATTGATTTTTCAGCTTTCAATGTTTTGTTTCTCAAAATAAAGTTGAGGCAAAATAATTTTTACTTCCTGTGTGGAATCTTCTTTCAGCCAATACAAAATGAAGTTGACTTTAGCTTTCTTCAATTTATAATTTTTTAGTCTCATGGATTCAATTTGGTTAATAAACTGCTTTGAGAATTTTAAAATAGATTGTCTTTTTGAATTTAAACATTCATTCCCATTTAAAATTAATTCATCTCCACTTACAAATTCAGAAACAAAATATTGTCTTTTAATGAAATAATCCAACCAAATATCTTTAAATGATAGGTTCATAACCAAATTCATTTGGCTCTGAATAAATTTCAATATTATCAATTCGCTCTAAATTTTGAGCTGTTAAGTTATCGAGAAAATTTGAATTCAAATGGAGCGTTAAGTTTTTCTTTGCCCTAGTCATAGCAACATAAAGCTGCCGTTTTACTTCATCTGTAGAGAAATCAAAGTTTTCAAGCAAAATGAATACATTGTCAAATTCCTTTCCTTTTGCTTTGTGAATGGTTGAAACGAAAATAGTTTCCCCGTTTTCATTAAAGAAATCCTCAATCTTGGATTCACGAATAAAAACCTCCAAATCTGATTTGTATTTCCTTTTCGGATTGGTTTCTTCAAAATCTTTCAAAAGATTGTTGATTACATCAAGATTTGAACTATTCCGAAATTTATCGGTAAATTCTCTTTTTGCTTTTGTCCAAACATCATTACTGACAATGAAATTTGTGTCGTCGAGATTTACTTTGTCTAAAAAGAATCTAATCTCTGAAAGGTTATATAAATTAAACCCATCATTTAATTGGATCAACTTTGCTTGCATTTTATGTTTTAGTAACAGTCCAGTAACCTGCAAAGCTTCTTCATTTGTTTTTGTAAGCACGCAAATCTGTCTGAAGTTTGTCATCTTTCACTAAGGCATGATAAGGCTCATTCGGAAATAAAAGAGGAGAGAGATAAAGCGTGTCAATAATGTTTGATGTGTTTACTTTTGCATCAATAATTGCTTGCCTGATATATTTTAAATCGTGGTTGAAAATATTGTGTCCACAAATGAACTGTGTTCCGTTAAGAAACTGAATAAACTCGCCAATCGAAGATTTGTGAAATGTGCTTCCGTTTTCTTTAATTGAACCAATATCAAGAATTTTTTGACTTTTTGGGTCAACCTCGGTATCAGCAAAAGCAATAGATTTCATTTAAAGTTGTTAAGAATCCTATGAAAAACGAATATAGTCGATTTCTTTTATAAAGTCAAGAAAGGAATAATCTAAAAAGCTTATTTAGATTCCAACTCTATCCCTAAACTCAACCCAACAACCAATACCATTTAGCAATACATCAATTCTCAAAACCCCTTCTCCACAACCTTCACAGCCTGGAACCCATCATCCATAACAATCTCAAAATCAATAACCCCAATAACCAATTCTTCTTCTTCGGTAATTACTTCTATTTTCCAGAGGCCTTGTTTTACGTTGTTTTTGAACGTGTAACCACGATAACCGCCGTTTCTGCCACCGTTGATGTCGTAGCCAATATCTTCAACAATATCCCATGTGTCTGTGGTGTCATTAAACCATTCCCAGCGATGGAATATCGATTTTTTTATATCTGTTGGCGCAAATATAGATGTGAAAACATACACGTTTTCACCAGGATTGTATTTGAATTTTAGCTTGTGCTTTCTCCAAAAAAAGTTTCTTTTATCAGCTTCATAAGTGATAAGATATTGGTTGTTTTCTACTTTAATATTGTGCGCTACAATACCAGTTTCCAAAGCGAGGGGCACGGGCGGAATGAGCTTGAAAAAATAAAATAAATTGATGGTACTGTAAATTAAGAATAGGATTCCAATAAGTTTTCCTAGGTGTATTTCTTTGCGTGTACTCGGGCTTTTAATATAAATAACAATGATTACTGTTAGTGTGGTTATCAAACTGACCAACCCCGAAAAAATAAACACGTTTGTGTTCATTAATTTGATAAAAACAGGAATGATGAACGTGAAAAAAGTGAAACTTATAAAAAAATAGACGCTAAATTGTAAGTACTTGTTGGATATTCGTTTTTTAAGGATTTCGTTCGCAAAAAGGAGCACAACCAATATGATAAAGAATGATATGGTTTTGGATAGCGAGACACTTCTTGAGAAGTAAATAACAAAGGCGCTGGAAAGTCCGCCAAAGAAAAACTGAATGGCCAGCGGGAAATAGTCCTCATAGCGTTCAATAAAGGTGTTTTTCCATTTGCCATCATCGGCTAAATTGTAGAGGTATAGTGTGATGGTCAATGATGTCATGTGCAAGCACAAAACAGTTAAATCGTATAATCGGTCAATACGCCCGAGCGTCAATGAATCAAAAATGAATCCACCAATAAAGAAAATAATGGGCGCATATTTTTGATGCTTACGTATGTAATTTCTAAAGGCGCTATTTCTAAATTTAACTAAGGCTCTTTTCATGTGGATTCTGTAAAAGAAGCAGTCGGTTTTTTAAAAGTAAGTATATTAAAATCAATGGAATTCCAAATTCATATTTTTATTCAACCCCTCAATATATCCCAGAACATCCTCTTGTCCAACACCATTGGAAGATGAAGTGATAAAGTAATTGGGCACGTTTTCCCAAGTTTCCAAAAGGATGTTTTTGTAGTCCTCCACATGGCGTTTTATGGCCATGGGTTTTAGCTTATCGGCTTTTGTGAAGATGATGGAAAACGGGATGCCGTTTTCGCCCAGCCATTGCATAAATTCCAAATCGATGGTTTGCGGCTCATGGCGAATGTCCACCAAAACAAAGGCGGTAACCAGTTGTTCGCGCAATGCAAAATATTGGGTAATAAATTTTTGAAAGGTCTTTTTTGAGCTTTTGGAAACCCGTGCATAGCCATAACCAGGCAAATCAACCAAATGCCAGTTTTTATTGATTAAAAAATGGTTGATAAGTTGCGTCTTTCCGGGTCTACCAGAAGTTTTTGCCAAACTTTTCCGGTCAGTTAACATATTAATGAGTGATGATTTCCCCACGTTGCTTCTGCCAATAAACGCATATTCTGGCAACCTGCTTTTCGGACATTTTTCAACATCAGAATTGCTCATTACAAATTCGGCGGACTTAATTTTCATGCTCTTGTCATTCCTGCGAAGGCAGGAATCTCTTTATTTGAATTTTATAGTTGTTTAGGAAGTTTTAGAATTTCGATTTTAAAGCCCTCTCTTCTGCAACCACACATCCATAATCTGGTTAAACTCATCGGGATGTTCCATCATGGCGGCATGGCCGCATTTGTCTATCCAATGCAACTCAGAATCAGGTAAAAGTGCGTTGAATTCCTTAGCGACCTCAGGGGGCGTTACGTTATCGTTTTTGCCCCAAATAATGCAGGTTGGTGTGTGCATTTTAGGTAAATCTTTCGCCATATTATGCCTAATGGCACTTTTGGCAATGGCCAAGGTTTTAATCAATTTATTACGGTCGTTTACGGTTTCATAAACCTCGTCAACAATGGCTTTGGTAGCTACGGCAGGGTCATAAAACACGTCTTGCGCTTTCTTTTTAATAACCTCATAATCGCCACGTTTGGTGTATCCGCCACCCATGGCACTTTCATAAAGTCCAGAGCTGCCGGTAATGATAAGCGCTTTTACGTTGGCCGTATATAATTTGGTGTGGTACAGGCCAATATGCCCGCCCAAAGAATTTCCCAATAAAATAACCTCATCAAAACCCTTAAATTTTATAAAATCATTTAGGTATTTCGCAAAACTTTTCACGTTGGTTTTAAGTAGGGACATGGTGTAAAGTGGTAGTTCAGGTACAATCACTTGATACCCCTTTTGGCTAAAAAATTTGATTACAGAATCAAAGTTGCTCAATCCGCCCATAAGCCCATGTAATACTATAATTGGTGTGCCTTCTCCAGCTTCAATATAGCTGTAATTTTTTTCTTTTTTTAAAAGATGCCTCATTAATCGGTCAGTAAGTTCATTGAAAACAAATATAGGTATTTCATTCATATTTCA
>CAXBNH010000164.1:0-6598 GCA_963976905.1 uncultured Algibacter sp. | reverse complement strand
AAGCTCATCCAAATAAAAAATAAAATCCCATACATTATCTTTGTGATTCTATATCTTGTTTTTGGGTATTGGAAATTCATTTCAAAAGAACATACGGGCTTTCAAGAAGCCATACAGATCCTTTTGGTCATCAGTATATTTGTAGAGCTATTTCTGATAAAGGACTTATTTTCAATTAAAACCACACCCCTATTTAGCTCCAAACAATTTATCATTACCACATTTTATTTATCAAGTGCTTTTGTATTCTTGATTTTAATTGCGAATTACCATCACCCTTACAATTCAAATATTTTGTTAGGTGCTTTTATTTTGGTTTGGGTGAACGATTCATTTGCCTATTTAGTTGGCAAAAACTTTGGTAAACAAAAGCTTTTTGAAAAAATTTCACCAAAAAAAACCGTTGAGGGATTTCTGGGCGGCTTGTTTTTTTCATGCATTGCAAGTTATTTTATCGCTACCTTTACCGAAACACTAAACTTTACCTATTGGCTTATTTTAAGTATTATTGTAAGTGTATTTGGCACTTTGGGTGATTTGATAGAATCAAAGTTTAAACGAAATGCCCAAGTAAAAGATAGTGGCATTATCATGCCCGGTCATGGTGGTTTGTTAGATAGGCTAGATAGCATTATTTTTGCAGCCCCATTTATATATTTATTTTTAAGAATTATACATTATGTTTCATAAAGAAGGTCATAAAATCATATTGGTAACATTTGGCATTGTAGTGGCCGCTTTTTTATTAGTTGATAGCTTGGTGGATGTTGATTGGCTCAGAACCATAATTATGATGGCGATTTTAACCTTCTTAATCCTCATTTTGCAGTTTTTCAGAAACCCCAAACGCCGCACAGGATTAAATGACCTACAAGTCATTTCACCTGTTGATGGCAAAGTGGTGGTAATCGAGGAAGTAGAAGAAAACGAATATTTTAAAGACAAGCGCTTACAGGTAAGCGTGTTCATGTCGCCAATAAATGTACACGTTACCCGTTATCCTATTGGTGGTAAAGTAGTTTTTAGTAAATACCATCCTGGTAAATATTTAGTGGCGTGGCATCCAAAAGCCAGCGAAGAGAACGAGCGAACTACCGTAGTGGTTGAAAACAAAACCTATGGCAAAGTATTGCACAGACAGATTGCTGGAGCTTTGGCCAAGCGTATAGTAAACTATGCTAAAGTTGATGATGTTGTCGTGCAAGGTGGCGAGTCTGGTTTTATAAAATTTGGATCAAGGGTAGATTTATTTTTACCTTTAAACTCCAATATAAAAGTACAGCTTAACCAAAAAGTACGTGGCGGCGAAAGTATTATCGCTGAAATTAATGAGTAATCAAGACTTAAATATAGCGTTTGAAGATGCCGTAGCCCGCATCAATGCCCATACAGAACCTTTTCCCGCAGATTTCCTACTTCGGTTGTATGCCTACTACAAAAAAGCAACCAACGACTATGGAAGACCAAAGAGCAGAACCCCAATCATCAATGCTTTTAAGACAAATGCCTTATTTCAAATCAAGAACATTACCGAAGATGAAGCGAAAGCCACTTACATAGAGTTGGTCAATAATTACTTTTTGTATAGGGAATAGTCTCCATGACCCCGAATCAAAGGTAAGGTAGTACATCGCAATAAACCCCTTGTTTCCCAATTTCTCCATAAGGCACTTCTTCAACAATAAAACCTTGCAATCGCAGCCAAGTGTTCAATCGAGTAAAACTTCTTTCAGAAATAATAACATCTTCAGAAATAGAAAACACATTACAGTTCATATCATACATTTCCTGTTTGGTAATTTCAAATACGTTTTCCTTTCTAAAAAAATTGACCAACCAGTCATATTCGCGTTCTATTAAAAAACTATTTTATGGATGATCGCTTTATCTTTTCCGATAGGCTGAAAACAACAATCCAGATGCAGGGCATTTTCTTTTGGGTCCGTATTGGATTTTCTTAAATCAAAACCTTTTACCTTTTTATTTGGAAACAATTCTTGCAAGGCTATCACGGTATCCAGATTGTTTCTTGCTGTAATATGTTCAGGGTAATCTGCTCCTGAGTATGTACCCACGAAAATAAAATCGTTCCAAACAATAATGTCACCACCTTCGGCATGGCATGCCTTGGGCAAAATAATCCTGTTTTTAGGGTTTGTTTTATTCCCGACATATCCGATGGCTTCAATTTCCTTTATCCTATTTGGCAAAATATTGGCCCTGATAATTTTATCTTCAATAACAAACGCAACGTCCCTTGAAAAAATCTGATTATAATCCTTAATAATATCAGGTCTGTAAACGGTATACACCATATTTTTCCAAAACCGCAGCAATTGCTTCCATTTCATGAACCATATCGTTTTCATTTGGATAGATTCCCGATTTTTATATGTTCAATACTTTTGGGGTCATAACAATCCTTTACTATTTGCGGTTCCTAAAATAACGGCTCTTAACCGAGATGTTAGATTTTTTATGTTAAGTTGAAATGCTATAGCCTACATATAAAAAACTCCATAATTAAAATTATGGAGTTTTTTTATTGTTTTAACTAATTATGTTTATCTTTTATCAATGGGGACAAACTTTCTTTCTGTTGCTCCAATATAAATCTGCCTTGGTCTGCCAATAGGCTCTTTTTTCAAACGCATTTCTCTCCATTGTGCGATCCAACCCGGCAAACGTCCTAATGCAAACATAACCGTAAACATATCCGTTGGAATGCCCATACCTCTGTATATAATCCCTGAATAAAAATCAACATTTGGATATAATTTTCTATCTACAAAGTATTTGTCTTCTAAGGCTTCTTTTTCAAGACCTTTTGCAATATCCAAGATAGGATCGTCAATTCCTAAATCCCCTAATACTTCATCAGCGGCTTTTTTGATAATTTTAGCTCGAGGATCGAAATTTTTATAAACACGATGCCCAAAGCCCATTAAACGGAATGGATCATTTTTATCTTTTGCTTTCGCCATATATTTTTTAGTATCTCCACCATCAAGTTTAATAGCCTCTAGCATTTCTAAAACGGCTTGGTTGGCACCACCATGGAGTGGTCCCCAAAGTGCTGAAATTCCAGCAGAAATAGATGCAAATAAACCGGCGTGCGAGGAGCCAACGATTCTAACGGTGGATGTAGAACAATTTTGCTCGTGGTCTGCATGAAGAATCAATAATTTATCCAAAGCGTTTATCAATACATTACTTTGAACATAACAAGCATTGGGCTGCCTGAACATCATTTTTAGAATATTTTCTACATATCCTAAAGAATTATCACCATAATCTAATGGCAGACCTTGTTTTTTACGAAGTGTCCAAGCCACCAGAACGGGAAATTTACCTAAAATCTTAACCACAGATTTGTACATATCCTCTTCAGAATCAACGTTTACCGAAGATGGGTTAAACGCTGTTAGAGCACTTGTTAAAGATGAGATCACGCCCATTGGATGTGCGGATTTTGGAAAAGCATCCAAAATCTTTTTAATATCTTCATCAACAATAGATTGCGCTTTAATATCATCATGAAACTTATCGTTCTGCTCTTTTGTTGGAAGTTCTCCAAATATCAAAAGGTAGGCAACTTCCAAGAAATCAGCTTTTTCAGCCAATTCTTCTATAGAATAGCCTCGGTACCTTAAAATACCCTTTTCGCCATCTAAAAATGTAATGGCACTTTCACATGATCCTGTATTTTTATATCCTGGATCTATTGTAATGACACCACCAGTAGTGCTTCTAAGATTAGTAATATCTATTGCTTCTTCGTTCTCTGTTCCTGTTATTAAAGGAAACTCATATTTTTTACCATTGATTTCTAAGGTGGCAGTATCTGACATAGTTTTTGAAAATTTGTTTTATATTATGCGGAACGCTAATTTACGAAATATCATGTTATTTTTTATGTAATAAATCGAAAAGGATTCAAGAATTAAGGCATTGATAAAATAATTTATAAAAAAAGGGACAATTAAAAATTTAATTGTCCCTTTTTGTCAAATAAAATAGAAATTGTTATTTGATTTTGAATGCTTTTTCTTGTGGGTAGTAAGCGGTATCTCCCAATTCTTCTTCAATACGAAGCAATTGGTTGTACTTGGCCATACGGTCGCTACGTGATGCAGAACCCGTTTTTATTTGCCCACAGTTTAATGCTACTGCTAAATCTGCAATGGTATTATCTTCAGTCTCCCCAGAACGGTGTGACATTACAGAAGTATATCCTGCATTTTTAGCCATATTTACAGCGGCGATGGTTTCTGTTAATGTACCTATTTGATTTACTTTAATTAGAATTGAGTTAGCGATGCCTTCTTCAATACCTCTTGATAAACGCTCTACGTTAGTTACGAATAAATCATCACCTACCAACTGCACTTTATCGCCTACTTTTTCAGTTAACGATTTCCATCCTGCCCAATCGTTTTCATCCATCCCATCTTCAATAGATATAATAGGGTATTTAGCACTTAAATCGGCTAAATATTGAGCTTGCTCTTCCGATGTTCTTACAACACCTTTATCGCCTTCAAACTTCGTGTAATCGTATTTTCCATCAACATAAAACTCAGCCGAAGCACAGTCTAATGCAATCATCACATCATCCCCTAATTTATAGCCAGCCTTATCAACTGCTTTTGCAATGGTATCTAAAGCATCCTCAGTTCCTCCTGCCAAATTAGGTGCAAAACCACCTTCATCACCTACAGCAGTACTTAAACCTCTGTCATGCAATACTTTTTTAAGATTATGGAAAATCTCAGTTCCCATTTGCATGGCATGCGTAAAGTTTTTAGCCTTTACTGGCATGATCATAAATTCTTGGAATGCAATAGGTGCATCACTATGTGATCCGCCATTGATGATATTCATCATAGGTACCGGAAGTGTATTAGCAGAAACACCGCCAACATAACGGTAAAGTGGTAATCCAAGTTCATTTGCTGCGGCTTTAGCTACTGCCAAAGAAACGCCCAAAATGGCATTGGCCCCTAATTTTGATTTGTTTGGAGTACCATCTAAATCAATCATAACCTGATCGATATGACCTTGTTCAAAAACAGATGTCCCTACTAATTCTTGAGCAATAATGCTGTTTACATTATCAACAGCTTTTAAGACACCTTTCCCCATATATGCTTTTCCACCATCACGCAGCTCTACAGCTTCGTGTTCTCCTGTTGAAGCTCCAGAAGGTACAGCGGCTCTTCCTAATACATTATTTTCTGTGATGACATCAACTTCTACTGTTGGATTTCCTCTTGAATCCAAAATCTGTCTTGCGTGGATATTAATTATTATACTCATAATTGGTTAATTTTTAAACTTTTATATTTTCAAATTTACGGTTAAATCTTGTTTTTCAGATGCTATTTTCAAAGAAACTCATTAAAAAACATCTATAACGTTTTAGTGACCTTTTTTCTTAGAAAATCATCATTATATTAAAGATTCTCATGTTATTTTTTCTTGATATTTTCGATGAACTGGTCGAAAAGATATGAAGCGTCATGCGGTCCCGGACTTGCTTCGGGGTGGTATTGTACAGAAAAACAGTTTTTGTTTTTCATGGACAATCCCGCTACGGTGTTATCATTAAGATGTACATGCGAAATCTCCAAATCTGGATGTGCTTCTGTTTCCTCTCTGTTTACGGCAAATCCGTGATTTTGTGAGGTGATCTCCCCTTTTCCTGTAATAAGGTTTTTCACAGGGTGGTTAATGCCTCTGTGCCCATTGTGCATTTTATAAGTTGATACACCGTTAGCAATGGCAATAACTTGATGCCCTAAACAGATACCAAATAAAGGTAAATCCCTTTTTATGATTTCTTTAGCTAAAGCTTGCGCTTCCACCAATGGCTCTGGGTCTCCTGGGCCATTTGACAAAAAGTAGCCATCTGGTTTAAATGCTTCCAAATCTTCAAAGGTGGCATTGTATGGGAACACTTTTATGTAAGCATCGCGTTTAGCTATATTTCTAAGAATATTCTTTTTGATACCGATATCTAAAGCGGCTACTTTATAGGTGGCGTTTTCATTACCAAAATAATACGGTTCTTTGGTGGACACTTGTGATGCCAACTCTAAACCTTCCATATTAGGTACTTCTGAAAGTTCCTTTTTTAAACCATCAATATTATCAACATCTGTAGAGATAACGGCATTCATGGCGCCGTGATCCCTTATGTAACTTACCAAAGCTCTAGTATCAACATCTGAAATAGCCAACAGATTATTTTTATCAAGAAAATCCTGTAAAGAACCATCGGCATCATCTCTTGAATAGTCATAACTAAAGTTTTTAACTATGAGCCCCGCTATTTTAATGGAATCAGATTCTACTTCATCGGCATTGGTGCCATAATTACCAATGTGCGCATTGGTGGCCACCATCAATTGACCGTAGTACGATGGATCCGTAAAAATTTCCTGATACCCAGTCATCCCTGTATTAAAACAGACTTCACCAAATGCTGTTCCCTGTTTGTTACCTACCGCTTTACCGTGAAAAATAGTGCCATCTGCTAAGAGAATGATGGCTTTTTGTTTTTTTTGATATTTCATTTCTACTTTTTGATATAAAA
>CAXBNH010000163.1:0-6611 GCA_963976905.1 uncultured Algibacter sp. | reverse complement strand
AGCTACACAGCAAACGGGCTCACGTGATACTCGAGTTGGTGGAAATAGAAATTTTTATGGAGGCTTTGAAAATATGATGCCGCTTCCTGAATTTGGAAATTGGTTTGAGCCTGGGGATTTGAGAAAAGCAATCAGTTTTGTAGAAACTGTAGACCTTGGTCCTCCAAATGGTGTTATTGTTCTCAAATCGCCTACTACCCCAGGAGCAGGCCCTATAAGTGCAAAATACCATAATATCGGTTCTGGTGTTCTACCAACTCCGGGCAATAGTCCAAACAATCATTATATTGTTAGATTCGCCGATGTACTTTTAATGCGTGCAGAAGCTGAAAATGAATTAAACGGTCCAACAAACGCCTATCAATTTATTAATAGGGTTAGAGAACGTGCAGGAATTACTCCTCTTGCAGGGCTAAGCAAAGATCAATTTACCACAGCACTTAGGAAGGAAAGAGCCACAGAGTTGAGTTTTGAAGGCCATCGCAGATATGATTTACTTCGTTGGGGAATATTTGTTGAAACTATCAAAAATTCAACGTCCCCAATTTTAGCAATACCTAGAGCCAATATACAGGATTATAATAAACTTTTGCCAATACCAAATAATGAAGTAGCGGCATCCAATGGTACTTTGGTTCAAAATCCAGGGTATAATTAAAATAATTTTACAATAAATCGAGGCTAATATTTTAGCCTTGATTTATTTTTAAATGAGATTTCTTTACAAGTAAACTGAAAATAAGACATAAATTCCAGTCTTAAAAAGCAATAGTGTATTATATATTATAGGTCTATCCAGTTAAATAAAGTTCAATATGAATTTGAAAAGAAGAAAAATAGTTTTATTAAATATTTGCTGTCTTTTTATACTAATCAATATTAATGCACAAAATGCAAGAATAAAGATTGATACTGATCGGGTAATTGGAGAGGTAGATAAAAACATATATGGAAATTTTATTGAACATCTTGGGCGCTGTGTCTATGAAGGTATATATGATGCGGACAATCCGTTGTCTGACTCCAATGGCTATCGGAAAGATGTCATGGCAGCACTTAAAGAATTAAAGCCATCTGTTGTTCGATATCCAGGTGGAAATTTTGTATCCAATTACAATTGGCTGGATGGTGTAGGTCCAAAATCAGAACGTCCTCCACGAATGGAGTTGGCTTGGGGCACCCTTGAAACCAATCAATTTGGCACTAATGAATTTATTGGATATGCAAAAGCAATAGATACCGAACCTTATATTGCCGTTAATCTCGGTACAGGAACTATTGAAGAAGCACGAAGATGGGTTGAATATTGCAACATAAAAGGAGGTCCGTTTTTTGCAGAGCTACGCAAAAAACATGGTTACCCAGAACCTTATCATGTGAAATACTGGGGATTGGGAAATGAAATGGATGGTACTTGGCAAATGGGACACATGAGTGCTGAAGATTATGCCAAGAAAGCTCGTGAAGCAGCTAAGTTAATGTTACGTACTTCACCAGACATTAAATTAATTGCGGCCGGTTCTGCAAACTACAGAGGTGAAGCCGATCCAGATAAGTGGAATCAAACAGTACTTGAGGAATTGAAAGATGTCATTGATTATATTGCTCTTCATATTTATGTTGGAAACCCTGATAATAATTACTACAACTACATTTCAACACCTTTAATTATGGAGCAACGTACCCAGATTGCAAAAGGAATGATTGATAGGGTAATGCAAACAGCCAACCGACCGAATCGTCAGCCTATTTATATTGCGTGGGATGAATATAATGTTGTTTATCGTGGCATAAAGGGATTGGAAGAAGTGTATAACTTGGAGGATGCTTTAGTAATTGGGGGTTTTTTAAATGCTTTTGTACGTAATGCCGATGTTGTAAAGATGGCAAATCTGGCGCAATTGGTAAATGTCATAGCTCCAATTATGACCAATGAAAAGGGAATGTTCAAGCAGACAATTTTCTACCCATTACAATTATTTGCCAATAATATGTACGGAAAATCATTAGATGTTTTTGTCGATTGTGAAAAATATGACACAGAAAAGTTTTTTAACTCTAAAGACAAATTGCCCACACAATTTAAGGATGTACCTTATCTTGATGTTTCAGCAACACATAATGGAGATGAAATTGTTTTATGCGTTGTAAACCGGAACAAAGAAAAAGCCATTGCCACAGAAATAATCTCACAAAACGGCGCTTTTACTGATAGTTTTAAAGTTTTTGAAGTCAATGGAAAAGATATAAAATCGGAAAATAATTTTGGTAAAAATGAGGTCATAACCAAGGAAAAGGCATCTATAAAACCAAATGGGGATAAAATCAACTATAGTTTTCCTCCACATTCATTTACGATGATAAAAGGTAGAATGAAGAAATAATGTGAAAATAAATCATGACAAAGTCAAATATATTTTTAACTATTATAATATTGCTTTTTACAGGTTCGCTTTTCTCACAGCAGAAACCAAATATTTTATTTGTATTTATTGATGACATGGGCTATGGCGATTTGGGGTGCTACGGAAATGAAGAAGCGGAAACACCCCAAATTGATAAACTTGCGCGCGAGGGCATCAGGTTTAATCAATTTTATGTTAATGCTCCAGTTTGTTCGCCATCTAGAGTTGCGGTAATAACAGGTCAATATCCACCCCGAAACGGCATCTCAACCGTTATTACAAAAAGAGCGTTAAATTCAGAGCGAGGTATAAAAGATTATCTGAGCCTAGAAGCGCCTTCTATTGCCCGTGAACTTTCCAGAAATGGATATTATACCGCACACATTGGTAAATGGCACATGGGTGGAGGAAGGGATATTGGTGATGCTCCACTAATTACGGAATACGGCTTTGATGAATCTGTTACACAGTTTGAGGGGTTAGGAGAAAGATATTTGGCAACTTATGAAACATTGGACTTAAATGGTGATAATACCCGAGATCTTGAAAAATGGTCGGCTGCATTGGGGAAAGGTGAAATACACTGGGAAAAACGATACAACATTACCGGTAAATTTGTTGATCGTGCAATACAGGCTATCGATAATGCTAAAAAAGCAAACAAACCATTTTATATTAACCTTTGGCCTGATGATGTTCATACACCTAACGAGCCATCGCCAGCCAATAGAGGTAATGATAGCAAACACGCTTACTTTATTGGGGTAATAAAAGAATTGGACTTGCAGTTGGGAAGGGTTTTTGACTACATACGAAATAATAAAGAATTAGCAGAAAATACACTGATCGTTGTTACCAGTGATAATGGGCCACAACCTGGAATTGGTTCCGCAGGAAATTTGCGAGGCAGTAAATATATATTGTATGAGGGTGGGATTAGAGAGCCTTTTATCATTTGGTATCCTGCAAAAATCCGCGCAGATAAGATTAATACGGTCAATACTAAAAGCGTGATAATGGCCATGGATTTGCCTCCTACATTTCTGTCATTAGCAGGGGCAAAAAATAACGAGATAAACTTTGATGGCATTGATGTAAGTGATATTCTTTGTGGAAAAAATGACCGTGTACGGAAACAAGCGGTTATGTGGCAACGCCCTCCCGATTGGAAAAAACTAAATAATATTGATTATCCAGACTTAGCAATCAGACAGGGAGATTACAAATTATTGATAAATACAGATGGGAGCGAGGCAAAGCTATATAATATTGTTGAGGACGAAAGTGAGACTATTAATCTGGCCAGCAAAATGCCAAAAATGGTAAAAACGCTCAAAAAGCAGGTTTTTGAATGGTATGCAGAAATGCCGCAGATGGTTAGTAAATAAATATATTAAAAAAACATGAGATACATGAGATTTTTGACTTTAATCGGTATTCTACTATCATTAGTAAGTTGTGAAAATTCCAAAAAGCAGGTGCTAAAACAGCCTAATGTTATTTTCATTCTTATTGATGATCTTGGGTATTCAGAGTTAAACTGCTTTGGTAACACTTTTAATGAAACACCAAATATTGATGATTTAGCAAAAAGTGGTTTGAGGTTTACCAATGCTTATGGGAGTGCTCCGGTATGTTCTCCTTTTAGGGCAAGCCTCATGACAGGCCAGCATCCGGCTCGTTTAGGAATTACTGATTATCTGCGACCTCACGAAGACAAACATTTATCTGAAGATTTAACAACCATAGCTGAGATTTTTAAGACTACTGGCTATCATACGGGTATGATTGGGAAATGGCATTTATCGGGTTATGCAAAAAATGGAGCAAAAGAATCTGGACCTGAAAAACACGGTTTTGAAGAAGTGATACTTACTGAAAAACGAGGAATTTCAGGAGGAAGTTATTTTTATCCTTATCATTTTAATCAAGAAATAGCACAGAAAATTTTCCCCGAAGAGCATCTTACAGATCGGGTCAATTTAGAAGCGGTAGAGTTTATTGAAAGAAACAATCCTGAAAAAACTGGTAAACCTTTTTTCTTGTACAAAAGTCATTATTCGGTGCATACCAACTTAAATGGCAAACATGATTACGTAGAGGCATTTTCAAAGAAAGATGGAGCAGGTCTTTCGCCATTATCAAATAAAAACAATGTACATCTTGCTGCACAATTAAAATCTGTTGATGATGGTGTAGCCTTAATCAAGAAAGAATTGGCAGAAACCAATCAACTTGATAATACCATTATTATTGTGATGTCCGATAATGGAGGGGAAACTAATGTAACTTCAAATGCGCCGCTTCGGTCAGGAAAAAGTACAGTTTACGAAGGTGGCTTTAGAGTGCCGTTAATTGTTTGGTGGCCTGAAATGATTAAAAAATCTTCCATTGTCAATCAGCCTGTTTCAAATATGGATTTCCTTTCAACATTTAGCGAACTTCTTGGATACGATTTGTCCCAACTGCAAATTCAAGATGGAAAATCAATGCTGGGAATCTGGAAAGACCCAGAAACCAAAGAGCGTCTTCATGAGTCTTTGTATTGGCATTACCCGCTAGAAGCGCCACATTTTCTTGGAGGTTTTAGTAGTGGGGCGACAAGGAAAGGTGATTTTAAGCTGGTTGAAGATTATACCACTAAACAATCATATTTATACAATCTTTCACAGGATATAGGAGAACAGAACGACCTATCAGGAAAACTGCCAGAATTAAAAATCGAATTGCAAAAGAGTATGAATGGTTGGCGTCATTCACTTGATTTAGAAGCTACAGGACACACCAAATCTAGGAAACCTCAACCAGAATTTCCAGAACCTTATGGTCCTGAAATAGAGCTTGATATTGATGGAAAAGTGGTGCCTTGGATAAACTATGGGGTTACCATCGATAAAGATGGCATCATGTATTTTGGAGGCAAACGTAATTTTTTAAAGCTGTTGCACCTTTATATTCCTGATGTTACTGCAAAATCGGTAGAGTTGAGTGCAACTGTAAAAAGTCAATGTACAGATGGGGTTATTATTGCTCATGGAGAAGAGGTGTTTGGCCTATCTGTTTACTTAAAAGAAGGGAAGCTTTATTATAGTACACGTAAATATGGGGTGCTTACCACGTTAAAAACAAAGCACAATGTAAATAAAGACTTTAATTTTAAAGCCATTTTAGATAAAAACGGCAATATGACCTTATTTCTTGATGAACAATTGGTTGATTCAACAAATATTGGCGAATCGTTACCAATCCCTCCTGATGACCCAACCAGTATTGGTGTGGATTTTAGAAGGCTTATTGGAGAATATGAAGCTGAAAATTATTTTAAAGGTTGGATTGGCGACCTCAAATTCATCGTAGAGTGATTTGCCTTATAAACCATTAATATTTTATTAATAATGAAAAATAAAAAATATAAAATTTATGAAACACATTAATAATCTGACTCTACTTTTTTTTTTAATAATTGGTGTTCAATTGAATTTAGAAGCAACAAACAAGGAAAAAAAGAAACCCAATATTGTTTTTATTCTTGCAGATGATTGTACAAACTGGGACCTTGGCTGTTACGGAAGTGTAGATTCTAAAACACCTAATATAGACAAGCTGGCAAGTGAGGGCATAAAATTCAATCGTTGTTACCAAGCAGCGCCTATGTGCTCGCCAACACGCCATAATATTTTTACGGGTTTGTATCCGGTAAAATCAGGGGCTTTCCCCAACCATACACGTGCCAATGATGGAACAAGCAGTATTGTACAGTATTTAGAGCCTTTGGGGTATCGTGTGGCACTTTCTGGAAAAACACACATTGCCCCTAAATCTGTTTTTCCATTTGAGTATTTAGGAAAAGAAAACAATCCAGAATTTGATTTAGTAGAAGGTTTTTTAAAAGAAGTAAAGCAAAACAACCAACCATTTGCTTTGATGTTGACATCTAACGAGCCGCACACGCCTTGGAATAAAGGCGACCCCACACAGTACAATCCTGAAAAAATCACTCTACCACCACATTATGTGGACACTAAGGAAACACGCGAAGCTTATTGTAGGTATTTGGCAGAAATCAATTACCTCGATGGGCAGGTAGGGCAAGCGCTCAAATTATTGGATAAATATGGTTTTGCAGATAATACATTGGTTGTATTTGCGAGTGAGCAGGGCAACAGTTTTCCCTTTGCCAAATGGACGTGTTATGAGGCCGGCGTT
>CAXBNH010000162.1:0-6639 GCA_963976905.1 uncultured Algibacter sp. | reverse complement strand
TTGGGTCTAATCTGAAAACCAAAGCCACCGTTTTTAACGGTGGTTCTTTACTTTTTGGTTTTACAGGTATTGATTCCCAAAACAGTGTATAAAGGACAAAAACTTATAAAGCTGGTTAACAAAAATATAAGGGACAGTCCCATTAAAATATAGGCCAAAGTACCTTCAATAACATTAAAAAAGTATAAGACGGCTATCGTTATAGCGATTACGATTCTGATGACTTTATCTATGTTTCCCATGTTTTTTTTCATATCTCAAAAATTTTGTTGGTTATTAAAGTGTTGTCGGACAAACATAATTGGTTTTGGGTAAATCGGTTTTTTTAATAGCGCCAAATCCACCCGCGATATCTACTAAATTATTAAACCCACGGGATTTTAAAATTGAAGCCGCAATGGCAGAACGGTATCCGCCAGCACAGTGGATGTAATAGGTTTTGTCTTTATCAATAGCATTCATGTTTTCATTGATAAAATCCAAAGGAAAGTTTTTAACATGCTTGCCCTTAAGGTGTTCAGATTTGTATTCGCCGTCTTTTCTAACGTCCAAAACATGAAGGTTTTTATTATTAAATTGCTCTGCAAAAGCATCTACCGAAATCGTTGTTATGGTTTCAATATCTTTTCCAGCTTCTTCCCAAGCAATCATTCCACCATCCAAATAACCTAAAGTATTGTCATAGCCCACGCGCGATAAACGGGTCACGGCATCTTTTTCTTTACCTTCTGGCGTAACCAACAAAATGGGTTGCTTTAAATCGGTAATCAGCGCGCCGACCCAAGGGGCAAATCCACCATTTAAACCAATAAAAATAGCATTGGGAATGTGTGCTTTTAAAAAATCTTTTTCATCTCTCACATCCAATACCAAAGCCCCTGTGTGGTTGGCAAACCTTTCAAATTCCTCGGGGCTGAAAGGGGTATCACCTTGCTTCAAAACGGTTTCAAAATTGGTATATCCCGATTTGTTCATTTTGGCATTTTTAGAAAAATATTGTGGAGGCGGCGGAATGTCTTTTAAAACCGCTTTTATAAATTCCTCTTTTGTCATATCGGCGCGTAGGGCATAATTGGTTTTTTTCTGTTCGCCTAAAACACCAACGGTTTCTTTACTTAAATTTTTACCACAAGCAGACCCAGCGCCATGAGCGGGATATACAATAACATCATCGGGCAATGGCATGATTTTGCTGCGTAACGAATCGTAAAGCATGCTAGCCAAATCTTCTTTGGTCAAATCTGATTTGATGGCCAAATCGGGTCTTCCAACATCGCCCAAAAATAAAGTGTCCCCTGAAAAAATGGCATGTTCTTTTCTGTTTTCATTCAGTAAAAGATAGGTTACGGATTCCAAAGTATGACCTGGTGTGTGCAATACTTTTATAGTGATATTGCCGAGTTCAAAAGTTTCGTTGTCCTTCGCAATATAGGCTTCGTAATCTGTTTTGGCACTCGGACCGAAAACAATGGTCGCTCCTGTTTTTTTTGCTAAATCGATATGCCCCGAAACAAAATCAGCATGAAAATGCGTTTCAAAAATATATTTTATTTTGGCGTTCTCACTTTGTGCTTTGTCAACATATTGCTGGGTCTCCCGCAAAGGGTCAATAATGGCCACTTCACCATCAGACTCAATGTAGTAAGCACCTTGTGCTAGGCATCCTGTATAGATTTGTTCTATTGTCATATCATTCTTATTTTTTGTCATTTTTTACGGATTCCAAAGCTTAGCTCAGTAGAAAACCTATCTTATCAAAGTTAATAAAATTCAATGATTTCCTGTGTTACATTTGTAACATAAGCCTAGTTCATTTCTCTATAAATAATGTAGATGGCCATGATTAGAGTGAAAAAACCAAAGCTCTTTTTTAGTTTTTTACTACTGATGAATTTTGAAAGAAATACGCCAATGATAATGCCAACAATGGCAATACATGTGAAGCTAAGTAAAAAGAACCATTCAATTTCTAAAGTCTGGACATCGCCCATAAACCCAATTAAAGAATTGATAGCAATAATGACCAGCGAGGTGCCCACCGCTTTTTTCATGGGTAAATGCGCCCAAATTACCAATGCCGGAATGTATAAAAAACCACCACCAGCACCTATGATTCCTGTTATAGAACCAATGGCTAAGCCTTGAATGAATGTTTTGTAATATGGTTGTTTTTCGATTGCTAATGGGTTTTCTGGACGTTTTTTAATCATCGAAATGGCTGCCAAAAGCATGATGATGGCAAAAAACACCATCATGGTCATGTTTTTGGTAAGCACGTAATTTCCAACGGTTGCCATAGTATCTGGAATGTTGGGCACCAAATATCTTCGGGTTAAATAAACGGCCAAAAATGATGGGAATGAAAATGCCAAACCGGTCTTGAAACTCACCAAGCCTTTTTTATACTTTTGATAGGTGCCAACCATGGAGGTTGCTCCAACAACAAATAATGAATATGCAGTTGCAACCACAGGATTATAACCCAATAGATAGACCAATACGGGTACTGTGAGTATGGAACCTCCGCCACCAATGAGCCCTAAAACCAAACCGACAAAGAGTGCGCCGACAAAACCTAGAAGATGCACGGTATCCATTTAGTGGGGCAGATTGTGTTTTATGACGCCGTAGATAAAAGTCCCTAGAATAGCCGCTGCAATCACGATAATCATACTATAAACACCAGCTCCAAAAAGGATGTATAAAGGGCCAGGACAAGCACCAATAAGTGCCCAGCCAAGACCAAAAATTGTACCGCCAATAATATATTTTGCAAAGCCTTTTTCTTTCTTCGGAACAAAAATATCGGCACCTTGGATGCTTTTTATAATGCCTTTTCTTGAAAGTTGAAGGAATATAATGCCGCAAGCAATGGCCGTGCCAATAATGCCATACATGTGAAAGGATTGAAAACGGAACATTTCATAAATACGGTACCATGAAACGGCTTCGGATTTTACCAATACAATTCCGAAAAAGATACCGATGAATAAGAATTTTAAGAATTTCATTTGTTTGTGTTTATTGTTTTTTTTAAATGTCTAATGTAACTCGCAATGAATCTTTTAGTAAAGTTTATAAAGGGTAGTTGCTCGTTTCATAATTTAAAAAATTAAAGGAAAAATAAGGTTGGCCATAATCAAACCACCTATAAAAAAGCCAATAACGGCTATTAAAGATGGTTTTTGTAAACTGCTTAATCCAGTAATGGCATGCCCAGAGGTACAGCCATCTGCATAACGGGTACCAAAACCAACAAGTAAGCCTCCAATGATTAAAAACGATAGGTTTTTTAAAGATGTTAAAGCTTCAAAATCATACAGTTCGCTGGGCACTAAGTTGGCTCCAGAATTTTCAAAACCCATGTTTTTGAGCTCCATAACCGTTTTAGGGCTTAAAGCCGTAACACTATCATTGGATAGGTAATTAACGGCTATAAACCCGCCCATAATGGCACCGGCCACAACCACTAGATTCCATGATTGTTCTTTCCAGTTGAAATTGAAAAATTCTGAATATTTACCCGCACCACCAATGGCACAGAATGTTTTTAGGTTGGACGACATGCCAAAGGTTTTTCCAAAATAGAGGAGGAGTGCCATGACCAAAGCTATTAATGGACCCGATACATACCAAGGCCACGGATTTAAAATAGATTCCATTTTTTATGTTTTTTACAAATGTGTTATGTGGATGCGCGGCGGATTTATAGCACCACTATTTTATTTCTGCCCAGTTTTATTTTACTTTCATTTTCCAGTTGTTTTAAAAGCCGGGAAACCACCACGCGAGAGGTGTTCAGATCTTCGGAAATATCTTGATGTGTAATCAATATGGTTTCAGTATCGTTCAGTATGACTTTGTTTTTCAAATATTTGTAAAGGCGCTCATCCATTTTCATAAAAGCAAGGTTGTCAATGGCCTCCAGCATTTCATCAAAGCGTATTTGGTAGCTTTGCAAAATGAAATTGCGCCAACTTTCATTATTGTGAAACCAGGTTTGCATGTTTTGGACTGGAATCAAAACTAGACTGGAATCTTTTTCTGCAACCGCCCTGATTTTACTTTTTGTAGTACCTAAACAACAAGTGAGCGACATGGTACAAGTATCTCCAGCTTCTAAAAAATAAATGAGCAATTCATTGCCATCACTATCTTCTCTTAAAATCTTGATATCGCCCGTTAGTAAAAGCGGAATGAAATTTAAAGGCTCATCGATATCAATGATGATGTCATTTTTTTTGAATGTTTTGAAAATCCCTTTTTCAGAAATTTCCGCAATCAAATCGTCATCGAGGGTACGGGCAAATTTTTGCTTTAATAAGTCATTGGTCATACCCAAAAATAACAATTTAAAACGGATTAGATTGCTAACGGAGATATTAATCAAACAACTTATTCAACTTATGAAAATGAGTGATTAGATCCTATTGATTTGATTAACAGGACGAACAACTTCCGCCTTCTTTTTTTACACCTAATTTTACAAGAATAGTTTCCAATAAACACCATTTTGTAAAGGCTGATTGAATTAAATTAACGCCGATGAATACCGTAAACCACATCCAATTTGGATTTACGTAAACGGTCAAAACAACACTCAATAGCACCATGGTGCCAACTACCACTCTAAAATACGTATTTAACATTTTGACTGTTTTTTTAGTTTATATAAATTTTTCTATGGGAACAACCACCGCTTTAATTGGGTTGTTGGTTTCCAATTGACTATTGAATGCTTCTATTAAATGGAACAAAGTATCAATATTTTCGGCTTCGGTAAAGGAGAAAAATAAATGCGATTCATTGCCGAATTTTTCACCCGAAAACCAATTGGATGCCATTAATATGGAAGCCCCATTTTTGTAGCCATCAATATCCGAGCTACTAAAGTTTTCAATATTTGCTTTTTTGAAGAGTTGCAAAACGTTTTTTTGAAACTGTTCTACTGCTGTTACGATTATTAATTTCATCATTTATAGTTTTTACGTTCTATCATATAATAAACCAATGGCACCACCAATAAAGTTAATACCGTGGAAACGATGGTGCCGCCCATTAATGAGATTGCCAACCCTTGAAATATCGGGTCGAATAAAATCACGAAGGCTCCAATAACCACCGTACCAGCGGTCAATAAAATGGGTGTTGTACGAACTGCACCAGCCTCAATAGCTGCCTGTTTTATAGGAATGCCTTCGGCTATCCGAAGATTGATAAAGTCAATAAGCAATACGGAGTTTCTCACCATGATACCCGCCAAAGCAATCATGCCAATAAACGAAGTTGCAGTAAAAAAAGCGCCCATCAGCCAATGCCCTAAAATAATCCCGATAAGCGATAAGGGTATGGCAACCATCATAACTATGGGTGCTTTAAAGTTTTGGAACCAACCTACTATCAAAATGTAAATCAGGATAATGGCGCCTAAAAAAGCAATTCCTAAATCCCTAAAAACCTCTAAGGTTATTTGCCATTCGCCATCCCATTTTACGGTGTAATCATCTTCATAATCTGGCTGACCCAAATACATTTCGTTAATTTCATAACCTGGAGGTAATGCAATGTCTTTCAACTTTTCTTCCATTCCTAAAATGGCATAGGCAGGACTTTCCAATTCCCCAGCCATATCTGCCATCACATAAACCACACGTTTTTGGTTTTTACGGTAAATACTTTTGGCACTTGTAGTTTCCTTAATATCCACCAAATCTGCAATCGGCACCATGTTTCCATGTTTCGAGGTTACTTTTAATTGTGAAATATCGGCAATGGTCGATTTCTCCTTTTCATCCAAGGCCAAAACCAATCCCACCTGATGTGCGGCATCTTCATCATATAAATTAGAAATCGCCCTGTTGGACAATGCCATATTCATGGTGTATGCAATTTGTTGCGGTGCCACGCCGTAAAGCATTGCTTTTTCCTTGTTTATTTCGAATTGATATTCCGTTTGGTCGGCCTCAACCATCCAATCGATATCCACTACATCATCGGTATTCTTTAGAATGTTTTGGATGCTGTTTGCAATCTTCATTTGCTCATTATAATCGGGCCCGTAAACCTCTGCAACAATGGTTGAAAGTACTGGTGGCCCTGGTGGAACTTCCACTAATTTCACATTTGCATTGTATTTTGAAGCTATCTTTTGGATGTCTGGACGAAGCAATTTCGCAATGTCATGGCTTTGTGCGGAACGCTCCCCTTTACCAATTAAATTCACTTGAATATCGGCCATATTGCTGCCACCTCGCAAATCGTAATGACGTACCAAACCGTTAAAGGTTATGGGTGCAGACGTGCCAATATAATTTTGGTAATTTACCACTTCAGGGCGGGTAGATAAATATTGCGATATTTCTTGTGCAACCACACCGGTTCGTTCCAAGGTGGTGCCTTCTGGCATATCAATTACCACTTGAAATTCATTTTTATTATCAAAAGGCAACATTTTTACGGCTACCGATTTGGTAAAAAACAACAGCATCGTTCCCATCAATAACAGAAAAGTACCCCCTAAAAACAACCAACGTTTTTTACTGTTTTCAATTAACGGACGCTCAAATTTGTCATATATTTTATAAATATAAGTTTCCTCTAAAGGTTTTTCTTCTTTTTCAATGTGGCCTTTTTTATCCT
>CAXBNH010000161.1:0-6662 GCA_963976905.1 uncultured Algibacter sp. | reverse complement strand
GCTAGGGAAGGCAGTCTTTTAGATGAAGGCGAACTATTGACTTCCCTTTCTGATAACAGTAAAATGTGGGTGTATTTCAATGTCCCAGAATCGGAATATTTAGATTATGTAACCAATGTTTCTAAAGAAAGTTCTAAAGAGGTAAGCTTGCTGATGGCGAATAATAAAAAGTTTCCCCATGAAGGCAAGGTTGAAACCATTGAAGGAGAATTTAATAACGAAACCGGAAATATTGCCTTCAGGGCCACTTTTGATAACCCCGATGGTGTTTTAAGGCACGGCGAAACAGGCAGTATCCTTATGAAAGTGCCGTTTAAGCAGGTGCTTATTCTGCCACAGAAAGCCACTTTTGAGGTGTTGGATAAAAAGTTTGTTTTTGTAATTGATAAAAACAATGTGGTTACACAGCGTGAAATCACTGTTGGAGCAGAACTGCCACATCTATTCGTTGTGGAAAAAGGCCTGTCTGAGAATGATAAAGTATTGCTTGAAGGCATCCGAATGGTTAAAAATGGCGAAAAAATCCATTACAAGTTTGAAAAACCCAGTTCGGTATTGCCAAGTTTGGCCATGTATGCAGAGTAATTTAAACTTATAATCCTACAACAACATGTTTAGTAAATTTATAAAACGTCCGGTATTGGCCATTGTCATATCGGTTATCATTGTTTTTACGGGCTTGCTGGCTATCAATCAGTTGCCTATTTCCCAATTTCCGCAGATAGCACCCACAACGGTCAATATTTTTATTGCCTATCCAGGAGCTAGTGCCGATGTATTGGTAAAATCCACTTTGATTCCTTTGGAAACCTCCATTAACGGTGTACAAGGTATGCGTTATATTGCATCCGATGCTACCAGTGCGGGCGAAGGTACATTACGTATTATTTTTGATCCTGGAACTGACCCCAATGAAGCGGTGGTTAGGGTTAAAACGCGTGTGGATCAAGTCATGCCTTTGCTTCCAGAATTGGTTCAGCGAGAAGGGGTGGTTATCACGCCCGTGCAGCCCAGTATGCTTATGTACGTGAATTTGTTCAGTAAAGAAAAGAACAACGACGAGAAATTCCTGTACAATTATGCATATACTAAAATAGTCCCTGAAATCCAACGTATAAAAGGTATTGCAAGTGCGAAAATATTGGGTAGCCGAAAATATGCGATGCGTGTTTGGCTAAAACCAGACCGTATGCGTGCGTATAATGTGTCGGCAGAAGATGTTTTGGAAGCTATGGATGACCAAAGTATCATAGCACGGCCTGGACGATTGGGTAGAAGTTCAGGAAAAACCGCGCAAGCGTTAGAATATGTGCTCACATATAAAGGGCGCTACAATGAACCCGAAGAGTATAAAAACATCATCATTCGTGCCAATGAAGAGGGTGAAATGCTACAATTGAAAGACATTGCCGATGTAGAATTGGGAAGTGAGTTTTTTGATATTTATTCCAACTTAGATGGACAACCTTCTGCATCCATCGTTTTAAAGCAAACTTTTGATAGTAATGGTAATGATGTTATTAAAGCGGTAAAAGATAAATTGGAAGAATTAAAAGCGGAGTTGCCGCCGGGTGTCGATTATGAAATAGGCTATGATGTTTCCAACTTTTTAGATGCCTCTATAGAACAAGTACTCCATACACTTCGAGATGCTTTTGTTCTGGTTGCCATTGTGGTCTTTTTATTTTTGGGTGATTGGCGTTCTACGCTCATTCCCATTATTGCTGTACCAGTATCATTGATAGGTACGTTTTTCATCATGCAATTATTTGGCCTCTCCATCAATTTGATAACGCTTTTTGCCTTAGTATTGGCCATTGGTATTGTGGTAGATAATGCTATTGTGGTGGTTGAGGGTGTGCATGTTAAAATGGAAGAAGAAAACCTCACGCCTTATAAAGCATCATATGCGGTGTTGGGAGAAATTGGTGGTGCTATTGTGGCAATTACTTTAGTTATGACCTCTGTATTTATCCCTATTTCATTCATGACGGGGCCAGTTGGGGTATTTTACAGGCAATTTTCAATTACTATGGCAGGTGCTATTGTGCTGTCTGCGGTTGTGGCATTAACGCTTACACCGGTACTTTGTGCCATGCTATTGAAAAATAACCATGGAAAACCTAAGAAAAAATCGCCCATCGATAAGTTTATTGCTTGGTTCAATGGTCGATTTGATAAATTGACAGGACGCTACGTAAAAGTTTTAAATGTAATTGTTAACCGTAGAGTAGTCACATTCGGATTGTTACTGGCATTTTGTGCAGGTATATTTTTTACCAATCAAATATTGCCAGCGGGGTTTATCCCTAATGAAGACCAAGGAATGATTTACGCCATTATCCAAACCCCTCCTGGAGCAACTTTAGAACGTACAAATGAGGTCGCCAAAAAACTTCAGAAAATTTGTGAGGAAACCGAAGGGGTACTATCCGTATCATCTTTGGCAGGTTATGAAATTATGACGGAAGGTAGGGGCTCCAATGCCGGAACCTGTCTTATTAACTTAAAACCTTGGTCTGATCGGGAACATTCCGTCCATGAAATTATGGAAGAACTGGAAGAGGAAACCAAAGACCTCGGCGCCGTTATAGAATATTTTGAACCACCTGCCGTACCCGGTTTCGGTTCTTCTGGTGGTTTTGCCATGCGTTTGCTTGATAAAACCAATTCTACAGATTACCATGAATTTGAAAGAATGAATAACAAATTTATGGATGCTTTAAGAGAGCGAAAGGAATTAACGGGCTTATTTACTTTTTTTGCGGCGAATTATCCGCAATACGAATTGAAGATAAACAACAAAGCAGCCATGCAAAAAGGGGTTTCTATTGGTAAAGCCATGGAAAACCTAAATATTTTAATAGGAAGTACCTATGAACAAGGGTTTATAAAATACGGCAGGTTCTTTAAAGTCTACACACAGTCCGCTCCAGAATACAGGGCGCTTCCATCGGACTTGGAGAAACTATTCGTTAAAAATGAAGCAGGAGAAATGGTGCCATATTCATCATTTATGACGATGGAAAAAACATTAGGGCCTAATGAGATTACGCGATACAATCTTTATAATTCAGCAGCTATAAGAGGGCTTCCGGCCAAAGGTTACACGAGTGCTGATGCTATCAATGCTATACGGGAAGTCGCTAAGGAAAGCTTGCCAAGGGGTTATGATATTGCTTGGGAAGGACTTTCTTATGATGAGGCTTCCAGAGGCAATGAATCCTTTTACATTTTTATAGTGGTATTGATTTTTGTGTATTTGGTATTGGCAGCGCAATACGAAAGTTTTTTATTGCCATTAGCAGTGATACTTTCTTTGCCAGTTGGTGTTTTTGGTTCTTTTTTATTGCTTAAGTTGATGGGGCTTGCCAATGATGTTTATGCGCAAATAGGTGTAATCATGCTGGTGGGTCTTTTAGGTAAAAATGCCGTACTTATTGTGGAGTTTGCGGTGCAAAAGCGCAGGGAAGGCATGTCTATCATTGATGCAGCCATTGAAGGTGCCAAAGTACGTTTTCGTCCTATTTTAATGACATCCTTTGCTTTCATCGCAGGATTGATTCCTTTGGTTGTTGCCAGTGGCGCAGGTGCTATAGGTAACAGGACCATTGGTGGATCGGCGATGGGCGGCATGCTTATTGGTACGCTTTTTGGGGTCTTGATTATCCCTGGTTTATACTACGTTTTTGCTAATATGTCAGACGGACGTAATCTTATAAAAGATGAATCTTCCGAGCCGATTTCCGAAGAGTTTATGAGATATAGCGAAGGCGATAGTAAAATAAAAATACAGCTCCGAAAAATAAACAAGCTGTTGAAAAAATTAACCAAAAGAACACAAGATGAATAATAGATATAGAACCCTGTGGCAATATAAAAACAGCGGGCTGTTGGGAATTGTCATATTATGGAGCCTAAACGCCTGCGTGCCTACTAAAGAGGTTGTTCAGGAAAACAGAAACGTTCCAGCTCAATATAAAAATCAATCAACCGATACCTTGAATACGGCGCGTATTAAATGGGAAGATTATTTTACAGACCCGCATTTGAACGCATTGATCGACACAGCCTTAAAAAACAATCAAGAACTCAATATCACATTGCAGGAAGTGGAGATGGCAAGAAATGAAGTGAAAGCAAAAAAAGGAGACTATTTGCCTTTTGTTGGTTTTAAAGCTGGGGCTGAAGTTGAAAAAGTAGGCAGATACACCAGTCAAGGCGCCAATGATGCCACTACGGATATTGAACCTGGGAAAGAATTTCCTGAGCCTTTGCCAAATTATGCGTTGGGCATTCAGGCGACTTGGGAATTGGATGTTTGGAAAAAACTTCGGAACGCTAAAAAATCTGCCTTTGAAAGGTATTTGTCAACTGTAGAAGGCAAAAACTTTTTAGTGACCAATTTGATTGCAGAAATAGCCAATTCCTATTATGAATTGTTAACATTGGATAATCAATTGAACATTGTAAAAGAAAATATTGGTATTCAAAGCAATGCCTTAAGAATTGTAAAGCTTCAAAAAGAAGCCGCCCGTGTTACAGAACTGGCTGTGAGTAGATTTGAAGCTGAGGTATTCTATACCAAAAGCCTTCAATTTGATATCAGCCAACAGATTACAGAAACCGAAAACAAAATCAATTTTTTGGTAGGTAGATATCCGCAGCCCATATTAAGAAGTTCAGAGTCTTTTTATGATTTGGTTCCAGAAAGCCTTTCTGTTGGTGTACCATCGCAATTGTTGGAAAATAGACCAGATATTAGGCAGGCGGAGTTTGAGCTGGCAGCTGCCAAACTGGATGTTAAAGTTGCTAAAGCTAGGTTTTATCCTTCTTTAGGAATCTCAGCGGGTGTTGGTTTAGAGGCTTTCAATCCATCGCATCTTACAGAAACCCCAGAGTCTTTGGTTTACTCATTGGTGGGCGATATTGTTGGTCCGTTGATTAATAGAAATGAAATAAAAGCCTTGTATTACAATGCCAATGCCAAGCAGATACAGGCGGTTTTCAATTATGAGAAAACAGTATTAAATGCGTATTTAGAAGTAGCGAATCAACTATCGAATATTGATAATCTTGAAAAAAGTTATAATTTGAAATCCCAGAAAGTTGAGGCGTTAACACGTTCTATTGATATTTCAAACACGCTTTTCAAATCTGCCAGAGCAGATTATGTGGAAGTATTGCTAACACAGCGCGAAGCACTCGAATCAAGATTTGAATTGGTTGAAACAAAAAAAATGCAAATGAATGCCATGGTTAATATGTACCGCACTTTAGGTGGCGGGTGGCAATAAAAAAATTGATTTTTTTATTTTGTTAATTGTTAACCCCATAGCATTGTGTTTTCTATGGGGTTATTTTTTTATAAATGTTTCAAAAACCTTTAAAACAAATCACTTTTTATTGGTTAGTGAATGTGTGTTAAGTATCTTTACCGCTTCAATGTGAAAAGGCATTGAGATAGCTAATTAATAAGAATTCCGATGGCTATCGGGAGAAAATATAAAACAATAAATTATGAGTGACAAAGAGAAACTATCATTTGATGTTTTAATTGAAATACCAAAAGGAAGTAGAAACAAGTACGAATACGATTTTACCTTGCATAAAATACGATTCGATAGAACTTTGTTTTCGTCTATGATGTACCCTGGAGATTATGGTTTTATTCCTGAAACTTTGGCTTTAGATCAAGATCCGTTGGATGTGTTGGTTTTATCAACTGAACCTTCATACCCTATGGTTGTTATGGAAGTACGCCCTATTGGGGTTTTTCACATGACAGATGAAAAAGGCCCAGATGAAAAAATTATTTGTGTCCCGGTTTCTGATCCTGTTTGGAGCCAAAGAAGTGATATTGCAGATTTGAATCCGCACAGATTGAAAGAAATTGAGCATTTTTTCCAAGTATATAAAGATTTAGAGAAAAAGAAAGTTGATACAGGTGGTTGGGGCAATGCAGAAGAAGCCATTAAAATTTATCATGAATGTGTAGAACGTTATGATGAAAGCGAGCACAAGAAAAAGCGCACGTTCACAATCTGATTTCAACAGATAATTTTCAAAATGAAACCCCGAAACGCTTTATGTTTCGGTTTTTTTTAATAAATTTTAAAGGATTTCCCTGCGCTCACTGAGCGTAGTCGAATGTGAATGCCTAGAAATGAAAAATACATTATAAAAAAATGAACCCTCGGTAATCAGCCGAGGGTTCTTTCATCAATCAAAAAACGAACAGTTATGTTGTAACTGTTTGTTACTATAATTTAGTCGTAAAACGAACTCAAACTAACATCGCTATATGGTAATTGAGCGCAGCCTATACTATCCTAAATAAGTTTTCAGTATTTTACTTCTAGATGTATGTTTTAATCTACGAATCGCTTTTTCTTTAATTTGGCGTACGCGCTCACGAGTTAAGTCAAACGTTTCTCCAATTTCTTCCAACGTCATGGGGTGTTGATTTCCTAAGCCAAAATACAAACGTATTACATCAGCCTCACGAGGTGTCAAGGTTTCTAAAGCACGTTCAATTTCGGTACGTAAAGATTCATGCAGTAGCTCTCTGTCTGGGTTTGGCGATTCACCACTATTCAATACATCGTATAAGTTAGAATCTTCACCTTCAACTAAAGGCGCATCCATACTTACATGACGGC
>CAXBNH010000160.1:0-6828 GCA_963976905.1 uncultured Algibacter sp. | reverse complement strand
CGCCTTGTAATTCAAGTGGTACGGCCACGTTTTCCAAAGCGGTAAGTGTTGGTAATAGTTGAAAGTCTTGAAAAATAAAACCTACTTTTTGGTTGCGAAGTTGAGCACGTTCATCTTCCGTTAGCGTAGTTGTTTCTGTATTGCAAAGTTCCACACTGCCAGAATCGGGTTGGTCAAGCCCGGCACACAAGCCTAGTAACGTTGTTTTTCCACTGCCCGAAGGACCAACAATTGCAAAAGTATCTTGTGCTTCAACAGAAAAACTGATGTCTTTGAGAATGCTAAGTTTTTTTGAACCACTAAAATAACTTTTCCCTAAGTTCTGAACGTTTAATATCTTTACCATAAAAATTTTTTAAAGAGCTATTTTTATTTCAACAAATTAAAGAAATGATTTTTAAATTGAATTTTATTGTTATGAGAATCTTGTTAATGTTATGTTATTTTTTATTGCTGATTGTGAACCTTTCATGTAAAGAAACAAGTCATAAGAACGCTGAAAATCCAGTCGAAAGCACAGGGGTTAATGATAGTCAACAAGCCATAACTTCAAAAAATAAGGTTATTTTGTTTTTTGGAGATAGCTTAACAGCAGGAATGGGTTTAGATACGCAAGAAGCTTTTCCAGCATTAATTCAGAATACATTAGACTCCTTGGGGTTATCATATCAGGTCATCAATTCAGGCTTAAGTGGCGAAACAACAGCAGGTGGTAAAAATAGAATAGATTGGGTTTTGAATCAAAAAGTAGAGATTTTGGTCTTGGAACTTGGGGCAAATGATGGTTTGAGAGGTATCCCGCTTAGTGAAACAAGGAAGAACCTACAGGCCATTATAGATTTCGTGAACAAAAAAAATCCTGACACTAAAATTGTTTTAGCGGGCATGCAGATTCCACCAAATATGGGATCGGATTATACTACCGGATTTAAAAAGATTTTTCCCGAGCTTGCAGCTAAAAACAATTTAAAATTGATTCCTTTTTTGCTTGAAAATGTGGCAGGAATTCCAGCATTGAATCAAAATGATGGTATTCATCCAACGGCAGAAGGGCAAAAAATAGTGGCTCAAAATGTGTGGTCGGTTATAAAGGGAGAGGTGTTATAAATTGAATCTTTATTCTTTATTTTATTTAACGATTGAAATTTTTATTAAAGTTTTTCACGTTTTTTCCTTTTCTTAAGACTGAAAAATGCTATAACAATAGCTACTGCTGCAATCAAGAAATACCATATTAAATTTGAGGACGTATGTAAATCAATAGAGGAAGCGTCCCCAATCAATACCAAACCAGCCCAATATTCTGGTGCAACCGTTCTGCCTTCCGCAGTAGATATATAATGTAATTTTGCTTGCCTTAGCGCTTTATCTTTTGGTAGGCCGTTTTTTATATTATTGTAAAAAAGTTCAATGATTTTGGCACTTGATGTTTCATCAATTTTCCAAAGGCTGGTCAATATACTTTCGCTACCCGCATAATTAAAGGCATGTGCTAAAGATATCATCCCTTCGCCCGCTTGATACGTTGGTTTTCCTGTTTCGCAAGCGGTTAAAATGGCTAAGTTTGCGTTCAGGTTTTCATTGTAGATTTCATAAGTGTAAAGCGAATTATCTTCATCATTACTATTTTTTGCAAAAATCAATCGGGACAGTTCTGGCGATATATTGTTAGATTCGGCGTGGGTGCCAATATGGATGATTTTGTGTTCGTTAGCTTCATTTTTAAATATTTGTTTGGACGCATTTTCGTTTATAAAGTAAGAACCGTTGAACAATTGCGAGTATTCTTTAGCCAAATCGACGCTAAAAGGTTGCGGCAATAAATTAAGATAGGTTTTGTCTATAGAAAGAGAGTCCGTTATCGCCACGCTATAATCCTTCTTCATTTTATCGTTGAATTCTGGAGCAAAGGCAATAAAATCATTTTGATAATCAATTGTTTTTTTGTTTTCGTTTAGAAGCAACAAGCTATAATTATAGGATATATTGTGTTTTCCAAGCAGGCTTTTGGTGGCCAACTCTTTATAAGAATTTATTTTTTCTGGTGTTAAGGTCTCAAAACTTAAATTGAACAAATTGCCATCTGGAAAAATGATGATATTTTCAGTTTTGATTTTCGATTCAAATGGTTTCCAGAGTTTTTGGTACAATTCATAAAAATGTAAACGGCTGGTTTTAAAATCGGATTTGTTCTCGGCCAACTGTGTAATGTAATCATTTACATGTTCATTGTTAAGTTTGAAAATATGGGTTTCTGAAGCTGTAATTACCGCAGCATATAAAGATTTATCAACGGATAGATAGCGCACCAATGTGGTGTTTCGTGGTATGTTTTTTTGAAGATTGTCCAAAGGTTCCTCAATAGTGGCATATTGCATTTTGTAATACTTGGGATATTCTTTTTTAAGGAGCTCCAAGTAGGTTTGCCATTGTGCGCTTGCCTTTAAATAATTGTCAATATTGTCATTGACGCTTAACGTATTTTTGAGCTTGCTCTGTATATCTTTCTCCTTTTCTAAAATAGAAGCAGGGATATTTGCGTAACTGATATAGGCATTGGAGTGCAAACGCGAGCGAATACGGTTATAAAGTAGCGATTCATGCAAACTCATCACATCATTCAAATACGTTTTGTTTTGTGTAATTTCATAAATTTCCAAAGCCAATTGTTTGGCAAATTCAAAAATATTTGAGTTTTTATCTATTAAATGAGAGACATTGCTATCATCGCCCACCAATGCTTTTTGTTTTTCTAAAATGGAAATGGCTTCTTTTACGTCATGAAACTGCTGTATTAAAAAACTGCTGTCTTTGATGGCGTTTAAATGGTATTCCGATTTTGCTTTTAGCAGTATGGTTTTTGGTTTATAGAGTATGGTTTTTAATGAATCCAAAGGGTTTGTTTGCGTTGGCAACATTTTTTTGAGCAACTCAATAGTTTCATTGCTGTCATTTAAAGCCGCGTTGTAATCGCCCAATTTGAAATAAAGTTCCCCTCTATTTAATAGTTGTTGAATTTCAAAAGAGGTCGTGGTGCCTTGGTTTTCCTTAATATAATTGTATGCTTTTTTTGAAATGTTGAGTGCCTTTTCTTTTTCGTTATTATTGGCATAAAAATCAGAAGCGTTTATGATGAAATCAAGATAAAGTTCATCATAAGCACCTTGCAATGTTGCTTCATATAGGGTTTCTGCCTTATCATAATGCTCTTTGGCCTTGTCTATATTATTTAGCTCTTCGTTTAAAAGTGCCAACGAGTATTGCACATCTGCCGCCCAATAGCCATTGCCGCCATTAACCCGGTTGATGTGGTTTAGCCCATTTGTTAAATAGGTTTCAGAAAGCTTGTAATCTTTTAAGGCAAAATAGATCTGTCCCAATAAAATCTTTGCTTTAAAGAGTTCTGGGTTTTCAGCATCAAAATGCTTTTTTTTCTGGCTATATGAGTATTCCAATAACTGACGGGTTTTTTCAAAATCGCCTAAATCTTTATAAATTCCTGCATAGTTTTCAATGGACATGAATAAAAACTCTTTGGCACTTTCTTTTTTTGAATCTTTTACATCTGTCTTTAAAAATTCATTTAAATGGTTGATGGTTTGTTTCATGGCAGTCAACGCCTTTTTAAAATTACCTTGGGTGGAATAAATACCAGCAATGTTATTGTTGAGTATGGCAGGCCTGTAATAGGTGTTCATAGGGTCTGGCTCAAGCATGTCCAAGGTTTTTTCTGCTTTTTCATAATAATATAAGGCACTATCGATTTTTGATACGTACCACATAGAACCGCCCAAAGAATTATAGAGGATGTAAAGATTGGTCTTGTTGGTTTTTGGATAGGATTCGTAATGTTTTAAAGCATTTATATGATGTTTTAAGCCCAATGCCAAATAGCCTTTTCTGTTGGCAAGAGTACCTAGGTTGTTTTCAACCAAGCCAAAATCCTCAGGAGTGGCTTTATCCCATTCTGAAGTTAATTTTAGAGCATTTAAGTTTGCTTCGTAGGCTTTTTGTGTATCATTGATCAGCTCATAATATGATGAAAGTTCTAAGTCTGTCTGCCGTATCACTTTAACTGAATCTGTTTCTGATAGAATGGATTCTATAAATTGATTTACTGCTGAACTGGCTTTTTGCTGGTCGTGAAGATGAAGATTTATTTTACCAGTATAGTAGATGTAATCGGTTAATAAATAATAAGATTTTTTAGTTCTAAAGGCGTCAATGTTTTGGTTCAATACAATTTGGGCGTCATCATAAGCTTTGATGTTTATGAGCGAATCTAGAATTTTTAAACTTTTGGAATTTTGGTTTTGTGCATAGTTTAGGCAACAGGATAAAAAGAAAATAAAAAGACTTATTTTTTTTAAAGTTACCATGAGGTTGGAGTGTTAATCTAGTTTTTTCAATAACTCTTTGCTGATTTCTGTATTGCTTAAATTAAGATATTTTTTGGCAAGTACCACATTATCCACATTCAAATACGCCAAGCCTAAATAGTGATAGGCATCATTAATAAGCGCGAACGTAGAATCTGCTGTGGCTCTTTCTAAAAAGGGAATGGCATCCGTTTCATCTTTATTGGCCAAATGGGCAACACCTAAAAAATAGTTTATAGTATCGTTGTCAGGCTTTTTTTCGTTCAATAGGTGCCATTTTTCAATAGCCAAATCATAATCGCCATGCTTGTAATTTACCATGGCATCATAAAAATCAAAATTATCGGAGCTACTGCTCATGGTTGTAGGCAAACCAGGATCGGGCTTAAAATAGTTGGCATAAAGCCTATGGTTTGGGGAACTGCTAAAAAACCAGATACTGCCAACAGCAATAATAATGGCGGCGGCGGCGGTCAATTTGCGGTACTTTAAAAAACGAACAGTATTTGATTCTGATTTTTGTGCTTTTATTTCAAGAACGTCCTCATGAAAAACATCCAATTGCTCTTTTAAGGTTTGTGTTTCTATACCGAGAAGCATGGTTTTGATGTCTTCAACTTGGGCTTTAAAATCGGTATCAATTTTAAGATATTCGTTAAAATCCTTCAATTCCTTTGAATCCATAGTGCCGTTGATGTAACGCTCTATGGCTTCAAGTAACTCTTGTGATATGTCGCTATTGTGTTTCAATTCTTAATTATTTTGAAGCGATGACCATGGCCCGTAATTTTTCCATACATCGGTATTTTTTATTGCGTGCCGTTGTTTCTTCTATGTTTAATTCTGCTGCAATATCCTTTAATGATTTTTTATCAAAATAAAAGGTGCTCAATAGTTGTTTGCAAGGTTGCCCTAAAATTTTAAAGGCATCCATGGTTGATTTTAGTTTTTCATTTTCTAATTCGTCCGCTTCATCATCATGTTCATCATTTTTTACTACGGTTAAGTTTTCTGTGTTCAAAGGTCTGGAGCTTTTAAAGGTTTTTGAACGTAATACATCCGTCCATTTGTTTTTTGCTATTCGGTATAAATACCCTTCCAGAGCGGTTTCATTTTGTGGTATAAATGTGTCGTTTTTTACGTGTTTCCAAACGGTTATAAAAGCTTCTTGGTAAACGTCTTTGGCATGTTCTATAGATCCATTGTTTTTTAAAACCAATATTTCAATTTTTGGATAATTGGCTGTATAAAAATCTTTTAGCGCCATAGAGTTGTTGCTCTTAATAGCATTGATAAGTTGTATTTGATATTCAAGTTTGTAGGCTTGTCCCATAAGTTGTCGCAATTCATGGGAAATATACAATTATTTCATGCTAGTGCAAATACTTCACTACTAAATGGGGTATTAATTCGTTTATCTACTTTTTTATCGTATTTATTGAACATTAGGATTATCAGGTTGACTATCAAAAACATCGGGCGTACCGTCATTATCTCTGTCCGAAAGGCTTTCCCTATCACTTACCAACAATTGAAAGCTGAGCGGTAAAAAGGTTTCCATTACTAAATTGTCATATTGGTTGGTAGGGCCTGCGGAAACGGATGCGGAAACCGAAAGGGTGGGCAGCCCTTGAACCGCAACAACGTTTACCCACACCAATCCTGTAAAATCCCCAAACCGAATCAAACGGGAGCTAAATATCCTTGCTATACCACCTTCTATGACCGGGGCTGGCTTGTTTTCACATAAAACTTCAAAATTATTTCCGCTAAATCCGTAAAATCCGAACATTTGGTTTATTTCTCTGCCAATAATATTGTCCACCGAAAAATTAAGAGGATAGGTGGCAAGCGGTACATATCTCCAAATGGCAGCGTTGTCATTTCTTATCACGTTAACACCCAACGGTGATGTTTGCTGGTCTTGGGCTTCAAAAGCCTGATAACCTTGTGGCACGGGAAACCCTAAGTAAGGGTGTTGGCTATGTATAAATTGGCCATTTGTATTTTTAAGGATAGGTACTTGTGTTAATGGTGGCGGAATGCTGTTTCCATAGTCCCAATAGGCCGCGGTGGGACCTACAACGGTATTGGTGTTGCACCTTAGTTTGGGAGTGTAGTTAGCTAGATTGTTGCCATTGCCATCATTGTCTGAACTGCACGATAGCATCGTAACAACTATTAATAAAAGGGTATATGGTTTAATAGATTTCATAATTATTATTTAAGTGGTTTGTATAGGCATTGTGATCATATTAAAATGCCATCATTTTTTAATTTTGAACCTCATATTGCGTCCATTCTTGGTCGTTCACGGTAGTGTCTAAATTGGGGTTGTAAAGTGAGTTGTCGGTGCCTATGTATTCGTTGTTATTGTTTCCATAGTAGTAATCGTTTTGGCCTTCCACTTGATAGCTTTGGCCGGTGTTGGGGTTGGAAACCGTGCTAC
>CAXBNH010000159.1:0-6850 GCA_963976905.1 uncultured Algibacter sp. | reverse complement strand
AAAAGAATGAAGCAGCAAGATTGGAAAGGTGCCGAATTTGCGTTTAGGTACTGGATCAATAATTTTGATTTGCCCCAAGAATATTATGGCATTGCCACATCCAGTCTGGGGTATTTGTACTCGCAGCGTGGTTTTGATGAAAAGGCCATTGAATACCTTGCCTATGCGGCCATTGCAGACATACGACATGCTACTAAAGAAACGGTGGCGTTGCGCAATCTTGCTAATGAAATTTACAAATTAGGTTATTTGGATAAAGCAAATACCTATGTAGGCTTAGCCATGGATGACGCCACATTTTACAATGCACGCCATAGAAAAATAGAAATATCTACCATATTGCCAATTATAGAACAGGCACAGCTTAAAAAAGTAGAAAGCCAAAATACAAGATTAGAAAAAATTGTCATCCTATTAGCTGTTTTAGCCGTGGTCTTTATTGTGTTTCTCACCATTATTTTTAAGCAGTTGAAAACGAGAAATGCAGCAAGAAAAGAAATGGCAGCTTCTTATTTAAAGCTTCAGGAAATGAATAAAAAACTGAGTGAAGCAGATACCATAAAGCAAGAGTACATAACCTATTTTATAAAAGCAACATCTGAATTAATAAACAAAATAGATCAGTTTCAGAAAAATGCCATCCAAAAAACAGTTGCGAAACGTTATGATGACCTTATTGCCAATTTAAAACACTATAACGTTAAAAAAGAGCGGGAAGAATTATTCTTGCAATTTGACACCATATTTTTAAAACTGTTTCCTTCGTTCATCAAGGAATTCAATGCACTTTTTCCAGACGATCATAAAACAGATTTGAAAAAAGGCGAACTGTTAAGCACAGAATTGAGGCTTTTTGCGTTATACCGTTTGGGAATTCAGGATAGTAATCAAATTGCTGCTTTTTTAGAGCTTTCTGTGGCCACCATCTATACATACAAAACCAGGGCTAAAAGCAAATCCAATTTTAAAGATTCTTTTGAAGAAAAAATTATGGATATTCAGTCTATATAAAGCAATTGAGCTTTGTTAATGTTATAAAAGGGTATTGTAACTTTATAAAAGTCGTGAAAACAAATGGTTATAGATTTAAGGACAAACAAATTATGAATTATTTAAGTTTTATTACGTGCTGTATTTTTACGTGTTCAAATTTTTTATTCAGTCAAGAAAAGCATACAAATGAAGGTTTGGTCCAACCTAACATCCTTTGGATTGTTAGTGAAGACAACAGCCCTTTTCTAGGGTGCTATGGTGATGAATTTGCAACAACCCCAGTACTTGATGCTATGGCAAAAGAAAGTGTGCTTTATGAAAACGCTTTTGCTACCGCTCCCGTATGTGCGCCTGCTAGGTCTTCGTTAATTACTGGTATGTATCCTTCCTCTATGGGAACACAGCACATGCGAAGCTATAATGCTGTTCCAGAATTGATTCGATTTTTCCCAAAATATTTAAGAGCTGCTGGTTATTATTGTACCAATAACTCAAAAGAAGATTATAATATCGCAAAGCGGAAAAATGTTTGGGACGAGTCTAGTAACAAAGCCCACTATAAAAAAAGAAAAGAGGGGCAACCCTTTTTTGCTGTATTCAATCTGAAAATTTCTCATGAAAGCAACATCCATAAGCCTTTAGATTCTTTAATCCATGATTCCAATACAGTTCCCATCCCTCCGTACCATCCTCGCACAAAGGAAATGGAACATGATTGGGCGCAGTATTATGATAAAATAACAATGATGGATACGGAAGTAGGTAACATTTTAAAAGAATTAAAGGATGAAGGTTTGGCAGAGAACACCATCGTTTTTTATTACAGTGATCACGGTGGTGTATTGGGGCGCAGCAAACGATATTTATATGAATCGGGGCTTCGCGTACCATTAATTATAAGGTTTCCTAAAAAGTATAAACATTTGGCAGAAGACAAAATGGGTTCCCGTACAGACAGATTGGTGTCATTTGTAGATTTCGCTCCAACGGTACTAAGCTTAGCCAACGTTGAAATTCCGGATTATATGCAAGGTAAAGCTTTCTTAGGTACTCAAATGAAAGTGCCAAAAGAATATGTTTATGGTATTAGAGGGCGTATGGATGAGGTAATTGATAATATGTTTTCGGTACGTGATAAACAATACAGGTATATTAGCAATTATATGCCACACCGTGTGTATGGACAATATTTAGAGTTTTTATGGCGTGCCCCTTCTATGGCTTCTTGGGAAAAAGCCTGCGAAACTGGAAATTGCAACGATTTTCAAATGGCCTTTTGGAAAACCAAACCCTCTGAAGAGCTTTACGATATTGAAAAGGATCCACATAATATTTATAATTTGGCAAAGAAACCCGAGTACAAAGAGGTTTTGTTACGGATGCGTGATGCTTCTACTAATTTTTCCTTGACCACCAAAAATTCAAATTTACTTCCAGAAGCTGAGATAATAACACGGGCAGAAGAACTTAATTTGACCATTTATGAATTCATGCAAAGCGAAATCTTACCTATGGCAAGAATTATTGAAACGGCTCAAATGGCGCAGAAATGCAGCCCAAAGAATTTAGAGACATTAATAAAACTCATGGACGACCCTGAACCTACAGTTCGTTATTGGGCGGTTACAGGTTGTGCTATTTTGGGCCCTAAAGCCAAAGTAGCAGAAAGCAAATTAATAGAGTTATTAAATGATGCATCGTCTAGCGTTGTAATTGCAGCTGCAGAAAGCTTATATTATTTAGGAGAAAAGGAAAAAAGCCTAAAGGCTTTGGAAAATGCACTAATTAGCAATCAACTTATGGTTAGGGTAAATGCTCTTAATGTATTAGACTTATTTGGAGAAGATGCAAGACCTGCATTAAACAGCGTTAAAGCATTGCTGAAAGATAAAAAATCAAAAGATAGAAGTTACGATTTACGGGCAGCCCGTTATTTTCTCAGAAAACTAGAAGGGTCTTAATATTTTTTACACAGGAAAAATTAAATAGTGCCACCCAATACTTTATTCAAGATTTTTTCAGTTTCAAAAATGAAACGCACAAATCTATAGCTTCCAGCAACTGTTTTGGCAAATAGTCTTTTTCCCAAGGGTGTGAAGCCTCAAAAACATGATTGGCATTTTCAATGATTTTTAAGCTGCTGTTTGGGTTCCATTGGTGCAGACTGTTTGCTTCTTCCATGACAACACTCGTATCTCTATTGCCATGGATAATCAAATGTGGGATTTTTAAATTTGATCCCGCCCGCTTTATTGTTAGGCGTTTTTCCTGTTTTATAAAATCTTCATAAAACTCATAATAATGGGGCATTTGCTGTTTTGTTCGGCCATTCTCAACATATTTTACGCCCTCTTTTTTCCAAGTCTCTATTTCGGAGTTGCTTCCCATTCTTACACCAAAATCAGACACGCCAGCTAATGTGATGAGTTTTTTTATCCTGGAATCCTCTTCGGCTTTAATGGATACAATCCCACCACCACGACTATGCCCGATTAACGCTAGACTGTGGACGTCTGCTTCTTTTTTGAAATCTGGATTAGTAAATATCCAATCTATAACGGTTTCCAAATCATCCAGTTCTTTGGTGTAATTATTATTTCCAAAAGCCTTTAAATCTGGAAAATCTATGGGTTGCGCCACCGTACCACCGTTGTGCGAAAAATTGAATTTTATAAAGAAAAATCCAGCATCTGCAAAGGCTTTCGCCATCAAATCCCAAGCGCCCCAATCTTTAAAGCCTTTGTAGCCATGGCAAAAAACAATAATGGGTTTAGGTGTATTATTTTCTATATAAAAAGTATCTGCAAGTATGGGTTTTCCGTGTTTACCTTCAATTTTTATGTTTTTTGAAATAATCATTTTTAAACGTCTTTTTCAATGAATGGGATGTTTATATTACAAATTTCCATAATAAGGTTTTTTAGTTCTACAGTAAAAGTCTTTAAGGTTTCTTCGGTCACTAATTGCTCTTTTTTTCTAGAATTAGGTTCTTTTTTTCCAAATTTCAGAAAGCCTGCACTTAAATTTTTAAATGAAATGATACCTGCTTCTGCGGGAAGTTTTATGCTGTTGGTTTTTTGCATCATATAGGCATAACAAAGCACTTGAAAGCTTTTGCTATATTTATCGTAGTCTGTAGTAATGCTGTCCCAATTTGTGATTTCAACCTTGCCTTGGTCCACTTTTCCTGTTTTGTAATCTATAATTCTGGTTATGCCGTTGTAGGCATCCACACGGTCTATTTTTCCTGTAATATGTATGGGGAAATCCAATTCGGGTATGTCAATTTTAACGGTGTTTTCAGCTTCAATAGCTAGTATTTTAATTTGGTTTCCAGCTTTTAAATCGGCAATTTCTAAATTTAAAAAATTGAGGACATAACGCTTGGCAATTTCAAAAATAATGAGGTTTTTTCCTTTGGTGATATCGCCTTCTTTGTATTCATTTTTAAAATGGTACGTTACTTTTTCTTCAATTTGAGGTTTGAGGTTTTTAATAGTTTCAATCGTTAAAAATTCTCCAATCAATGGTTTGTAAAAACCTTCAAGTGTGTTATGTACCACTGTACCCAACGTATTGGCGGCTATGGTTTCTTCAGCATCTTCGTATTCCTTTATTTTTAATATTTTTTGATAGTAAAAATCTATGGGATTTCTGATGTAACTCGTTAATGATGAAGGCGAAAATCCTTTTTTAGCAATGTCTTTTAACCTGTCAATAACATCAGTTGTTTTTTGAACTTCGTTAGTTGCTGGTTTTAAAATAGGTACTTTAGGTGCGATGATTTGGTGTGAAATTTTGTGGGTTTTATCCAGTTCCAATTGGGTAATGAACCTGCTTTTTTCGCCACCCGTCAATACATCTATTTCGGTATTGTATAAAATATAAACGTTTTTTGCCCGTTGTAAAAGTCTGTAAAAATGATAAGTATAAACGGCGTCTTTTTCTTTATAGGTGGGCAGTTTGTTTTCTATTTTAACATCAAACGGAATGAAAGAATTGTTGCTTTTTCCAGAAGGGAGAATGCCTTCATTTACAGAAGATATAATGACAGTTTCAAAATCCAACACGCGCGATTCCAACATACCCATCACTTGTAAGCCTTGTAAAGGTTCTCCTTGAAAATCTAGGGTTTCGGTGCTTAAAAGTTCTTTGTAAACATTGTGTAAAGTGGGTATATCTTTAATGTGATTGTATTCTGAATTTAAGCGAATAAGCTCATTAAAGAGCGTATTAAAGCGAAAGAGGTATTCTAAAGATAGTAAGTTGGCTTGTTTGTCTGCATCCAAATGGTTTTTGATATGTATGATGAGCTGTGAGCAATTTTTCAAAACCAAATCTATGGATGTATCCCAATTTGAAAACAATAAATCTATAACATTACCAAGGGTATCGATCATGTCTTTAAATCGTTTGGTATTCAAATAAATAATATTATTATCATTGATAGTTGCTATTATTTTTGAAGCGTAATCTATACCATCTACATAAAATAAAGGCCTGATAAATTGGTGTGATAACACGTTTATAACATCTTTATAATAAAAGCTATCTGAAGTGTTTTTATGAATTTGAAATAAATGCTCAAATAACGATGCCAATGGGATGGATTTTAAAGGAAACCCCATAGTAATATTCAGCGCATCAATGTTATTGGGAAGCGAATTTAATACAGGAATCAATAAATTCTCATCGCCTAAAACAACGGCGGTATTGTTTAAATGGCCTCGTTTTTCTTTTAAATTACTGAGTAACGTGCCAATATATTTTGATTGGCTGATGTTTTTAGGCACACCATAAATCGTGATGTTTTTTTCTTTGGAGTAATTTTCTGTTATCCAGTTAAAAGGGTGGGTTTTAAAATAATGCCAGTTTTTTTTATGATGGCGGGCAAACAAACCCGCATCGTGTTTGGAGTTGTTTATAAACTTGGCATCAATATCCCAATATATTTTAGCCAATTGGTTTTCCAGTAAGGCCTGTATAATGGTTTCTTCGGCAGTATTTAGGGCATTAAAACCTAAAAAAACATGCTTGATATTTGGGCTGTTTTGAATATAGGTATTAACGTTTTCCGCAGCTTTTCTGTAAACAATACCTTGATAGCCCATGTTTTTGTTTAACAATTGCTCTGTGAATTTTGAATAGTAGGTATTAAGCCTGTGCCAAAAAGCAAGATATTTTTTGATGAAGTCTGTTTGGTTGCCCTCAACAGACCAATGTTTTAAATCTTGGATATCACTTAAATACTCGAAAATATTTTTTTGGGGAATGAGATATCTATCTATTTCATTAAAATCTTGAAGTAGTATTTGTGCCCATTTTGAAAAAGATTCAAATGTATCCAAAGATTCCTTTTGGGTATGCTTTGTATATACTTCGTAAAACTCAAATAAAAGCTCTGTATTTGAAATGGTTTTAAGTTCTGCCAATTCTTCAACAAAGGTTTCAATACTGATTATTTTAGGAGAAAAAATAGTTTCTTGGGCAACTTGCGCTATTTGATGTTTTAAAAAAAGGCCAGCCCTTTTACTTGGTAGCACAAAAGTAAGTTCAGAAAGCTTGGTGGGGCTTTTTTTTAAATCTTCTAGAACATCAAAAATAAAAGTTTTCATATCCTATAAAAATAAAAAACGCTTCGGATATCCGAAGCGTTTTTGTAAAACTTATTTTTTAATCAGCTAACTGATATTATTTAGCCAAGTTAATTTCAACACGTCTGTTGTTAGCTCTACCTTTGCTTGTTTTGTTAGAATCAATTGGTTTAGATTCTCCGTAACCAAGAGCAGAAAGCCTAAAGGCATCAATACCGTTTTCAATTAAGTATTCTTTAACTGAATTAGCTCTAGAATCAGAC
>CAXBNH010000158.1:0-6855 GCA_963976905.1 uncultured Algibacter sp. | reverse complement strand
CGGTTTAAAAATGTTAATCAGAAATATGGCAACTTAATGGGCAAAGCACAAGATCCAAATTAACGGTATTGGTCCTGGCTATTTTGCAACCAGCCAAACGGCACCCATTCGCGTGGATGGGCATCCGTTTAATGAGTTTATCATATCTAGAACACCCGCTGGCAGATGGGGAGACCCTGATGACTTGCAAGGTGTGGCTATCTTTTTAAGTTCAAAGGCGAGTGATTTCATAAATGGTCAAATCATTTATGTTGATGGCGGTATTTTGGCTACCATAGGCAAACCTTCCAACGAGAGCTAAATTACTAACCAATCCATTTGTATAAAAATGAAAACCGTAAAATCGATTTTTTTTATTTTATCAGTTGTTTTTTTCTCAGCCTGTGCTCAAAAAAAAGCAGATAAAATCATTGTTGTAAAAAATTCACTTGATGTAGAAAGAACTTTTGAAACTGTTGAGCTTACAAAAGATTTTTTAAAAGTTGAAGATTTGTCAATCTTTGGGGTCAAAGATATTGAAACTAATGCATTGCAAATTACGCAAATGGTTGATGTTGATGGGGACGGTGCAATAGATCAGTTGTTATTTCAGCCAAAAATAGTAGCAAATTCAGAAAAAAAATATGCTGTGGTTCAAGTTTCTGAGGAAGAAAGACCTAAATCTACAGATTATTGCTACTCACGTTTTGTTCCAGAAAGGACGGATGATTATACATGGGAAAACAACAAAGTGGCATTTCGTGTTTACGGCCCCGATGCCCAATATCGTGCGGAAAACAATCTTCCAGAACCAACACTTTCTAGCGGTGTGGATGCTTGGTTAAAAAGGGTAGACTATCCCATAATCAATAAGTGGTACAAAAAATACACAGAAAAAACAGGAACTTATCACGAAGATACTGGTGAAGGTTTAGATGATTTTCATGTTGGTGTGAGTAGAGGGGTAGGCGGTATTGCTATTAAAAAAGATACGACTTACTATTATTCTAAAAATTACACCAAATGGCGCACCATTACCACAGGCCCGCTCAGAACCAGTTTTTATTTGGAATACGCTAATTGGGATGCGGGAGGCAATCAAATTACCGAAAGTATAGTGATAAGCTTGGATTATGGCAGTAATCTTTCAAAATTTGAAACCAAAATAGAAGGAACGGAAACCATTTCTGCTGGATTAACCTTGCATGAAAAAGATGGAGAAGTCACTGGTAGCGATGAAAATGATTGGGTAAGCTATTGGCAACCCCATGCTGATTCTGAATTAGGAACAGCTATTGTTGCGGCTAATGCCTATTTTTTAGATTTTGAAACCCATGATACAGAAGCTAAAGATGAGAGTAATGCTTATGCCAATTTAAAAGTTATAAACAATAAAGTCATTTATTACGCTGGTTTTGGTTGGAAAAAAAGTGAGCAGTTTAACGATAAAAGAGAATGGGAAGCTTATTTGGATGCCTTTTCTAAAAAAATAAACAAACCTTTGCAGGTAACTTTGGAATAAGATTTTAAAATCTTGAATTTTTATTAGGAAGCGTATCTTGATTTTGTTGTATCGCACTCAAAATCAAGATGCGCTTTTTTTGTTTATTTTTATCACAGATTCTGCGGCAGAAACAGACTAAAAAAGCTTATTTTTGATTCGCTTTTTAAAAAGAAAACCATTATTAAAATAGTGCACTAATAAAATTATACAGCATGGCAAAAAACGCTTCATCTGAAACAAAATTATTCAGTCTTAAAGGGAAAATCCAAAATTATGCTTGGGGAGGTAAACAATACATTCCTCAATTATTAGGCATTGATAGCCATGACGAAAAATGCGCAGAATATTGGTTGGGAGCTCACGTAAATGCACCTTCAACTATAAAAACGCCAGAAGGCGAGCAACCTTTGGATAGTTACTTGATGTCAAATCTTATGGATAGCTTAGGGAATAATATTGTTGATAAGTTTGGCAGATTGCCTTTCTTATTTAAGGTTTTGGATGTACACGATATGTTGTCCATTCAAGTGCATCCCACAAAAAAAGAAGCTGAAAAGGGTTTTAAATATGAAAATGAACAAGGCATACCCTTAAAAGCAGCCAACAGAAATTATAAAGATGATAACCATAAACCTGAAATTATGGTGGCTTTGAGCGAGTTTTGGTTGTTGCACGGATTTTTGCCAAAAAATCAATTGATTAAAAGATTGCAAGAAACCCCGGAATTTGTTGGGTTGTTGCCTATTTTTGAAAAGGATGGCTATTTTGGTTTGTACAAAAAAGTGATGGAGCAATCACAAGAAGATTGTAATAACACTTTAGCGTCTTTGGTAAAACGCATCATGCCTTTTTATTTAGCTGGAAAATTGGATAAATCAAGCCCAGATTATTGGGCTGCAAAAGCGGTAGAAACAGCAGAAGATACCCGTAATTTGGATAAAGGGATTTATTCCATTTATTTTTTCAACATCGTAAAAGCCAATGAAGGGGAAGCCATTTTTCAAGATGCAGGCATTCCGCATGCGTATTTGGAAGGTCAGAATATGGAGTTGATGGCGAATTCAGATAATGTTTTGAGAGGGGGATTGACGCCAAAACACGTTGATGTGCCAGAATTGCTTAAACATGTAGCGTTTGAAGAAACCATCCCTAATATCATGCAAGGCACGCTGCAAGACGATGGTTTAGAGCGTGTTTATACTACGGTAGCACCAGATTTTGAATTGAGCAAAATTGATATTTCAAAATCAGACATTTACCAATCAAAAGCTAAAACAGCCCAAATTGTAATTGTTATTGAAGGTCAAGCTGAAATAAAAGAAGGCGATACCTCTATAGCTCTTGAAAAAGGACAGTCTGCTTTTTTGAAATCGGAAAGTAAGTACAGTATTTCTTCACCTTCTTCTGCAATCATTTACAAAGCAACAGCACCTTAATAAGTTAAAGATAAAAACAAAAAAATCTTGATTTTTGTATTCGACCGAAAAGCTTCGGAAAGTACAAAATCAAGATTTTTTTGTTACCATTTTATCAAATTAGATATTTCTAAACTTAAAGCGTCCATCCAGCCCTATAATCGCGTTTTACAAATTGGTTGACTTCATCTAAATTAGTTACCCGCATATTATCTGCATCCCAAAGCATTTCAATGTTCCTGCCAGGGTATTCAAAATAGGTTTTGCCTGTCTCATTTACTTTTTCATTTCTTACATCAATCCCTCTGATAGCCAAATTTGCAATAAGCAAGGTTTCCGTTAGTGGTCCCGCTATTTCAAATGGCGAGCTCAATTCTTTTTTACCATAGCCAGCAATGGCCGCTTCTACCCATTGCGCATAATGCCCATTGGCACCGTTTGGAACACGGTCAAATTCTTGTGCTACTTGTTCTTGTTCTGTTCTTGAAGTTGGTAATAATTGTGGATTTTCGCCATAGGTACCGCACATCATTTTTCCTTTACTCCCTATAAAAAGTACCCCGTTGCCACCATCACCAAAAACTTCATTTGGCCCTAACTCTTCTGGTCTAGTAGGTTGAATGCCTCCGTCCATCCAATGCAGTACCACATCGCCTTCGGTTTTTGCAGTTTTAGAAAAGGTCATGGTCACGTGGCTTGATGGCGGACAGCTTTCTGGGAAATATCCACGGTTAAATTCGCCCACGTAAACACTTCCTACGCTACATTGTACATCTTTAGGATATAATAAATCTAAAACACGATACGGTGCTTCCACCAAATGGCAACCCATATCGCCTAAAGCTCCTGTTCCATAATCCCACCAACCACGCCAATTGAAAGGCAGCAGTCCGTCAATGTAGTTTTTTTGAGGCGCTGTACCTAACCATAAATCCCAATCCAATTCTTTAGGGATTTCTGCATTGGTACTTGGCCATGGGATACCTTGTGGCCACACGGGGCGATCAGTCCAACAATAAACAGTATGTACATCGCCAATTAAACCAGCATTGTACCATTCTCTTAGTTTTCTAACACCATCACCAGAGGAACCCTGATTTCCCATTTGTGTTACTATTTTGTGTTTTTTTGCAGCTTCTGTCAATTTTCGGGCTTCATAAATATCATGCGCCAACGGCTTTTGAACGTACACATGTTTCCCTAATTGCATGGCAGCCATGGCGGGTGATGCGTGATTATGATCTGGTGTAGATACCGATACGGCATCAAAATGCTTGGATTCTTTATCTAAAAGTTCTCTCCAATCCTTATAATATTTTGCTTTTGGAAAACGGCTTATGGATGTTGCAGCCCTTCTATCATCTACATCACATAAATAGCCAATAGTTGCTTTTCCAGATTTTGCAAACATATTGATATCGCTTTCTCCTTTGCCTCCTACACCAATACCTGCAACAATCAATGTATCGCTAGGGGCTATAAAGCCATTACCTCCCATAACATGGCGTGGTATAATACTAACGCCAAAAGAAGCGATAGCAGCGTTTTTTATAAAATCCCTTCTTGATTTTTGTTGGGCATTTTTTTGGTTTTTCATAATAAGAGTTTAAAAGTAAATCGATTTAGTAAACGTTAAATGTATTAACTTTAAATTAATCTACAAATTATTTTTTTGTGAAATGATTTAATGAATATAAAGATAAAAACACTTTGGTAGGGGTAATGCTTTGTGATTATTAGGGCTGAATTGTAATTTAATCTGAAAAACGATTTTGCCACTAATACATGAATAAAACAGATGATTATGGGAAAAATAAGATTTATTAAGTTTTAGCATAGAAGTATGAAATGTTTTTTTAGCTTAGTAGCTAGTTTAATTTTAATTTATTTTTAATAATAAACAGACAAATATGAAATTTATAAAAAAAGAAATCATCATTGCGGTAGTCGTACTTTTTGGGTTAGCTGCTTGTAAAAACAAATCAGAAAAAAAAACTGAATCCAACGTTACTGATAAAGAGGTTGCTATGGTAAATGTGAAATCCTTACTTTCTGAACAGGATTTTGACACCATAGTAGATGGTAAACAAGTTAAATTGTATTGGATAGAAAGTGATAGCTTAAAATTAGCCATTACAAATTATGGAGGCAGGTTTGTTGGACTTTGGACACCCGATAAAAATGGAAAGATGACCGATGTGGTAGTTGGAATGGGAACTATAAAAGATTTTATTGATACTACAGAGCCTTATTTTGGAGCTACTATTGGTAGAGTTGGTAATAGAATTGCAAAAGGCACTTTTTCAATAGATGGTGTACAATACAACACCCCAAAAAACAATAATGGGAACACGTTGCATGGCGGACTTAAAGGGTTTCAAAATGTAGTATGGGATGCAGAACAGCCTAATAAAAGTACTTTGGTGTTAAAATACCATTCTCCAGATATGGAAGAAGGGTTTCCAGGGAATTTGGATGTAACAGTAACTTATTCTATTACAGATCAAAATACAGTGAAAATGGAGTATGATGCCACAACAGATAAAACAACACCTGTAAACCTTACCAACCATGCTTTTTTTAATTTGAACGGAGAAGGAAGCGGTACGATATTAAACCATTCACTCAAAATCTATGCAACTGAATACACGCCTGTTGATGCTGGTCTGATTCCTTCAGGAACGCTTGATCCAGTTGCGGACACACCATTTGATTTTACCGATTTCCATACTATAGGCGAGCGCATTGAAACAGAGAATGAACAATTGACAAATGGTACAGGGTATGATCATAATTATGTGCTTGTAGAAAACCAATCTGATGATTTCAATCATGCAGCAACGGTTATTGGCGACACATCTGGTATTGTGATGGACATTTATACACAAGAACCAGGTTTGCAATTTTATAGCGGAAACTTTATGCAAGGCAAAAACACCTTTAAATCTGGTGCTAAAGATGATTATAGAACAGCTATAGCATTGGAAACCCAACATTTTCCGGATGCACCAAACCAGCCTAATTTCCCTTCAATTTTGTTTAAACCAGGGGAAAGCTACCATACGGTTTCAAAGTATAGCTTTTCTACAAAATAAGTATTTTGCTTTAACAAACGGTATATTGGATTAAGAAGGAAAAGAATATAATGAAAATAAGGATCGATAAGTTTGTTCTTGCCATTTTAGGAGTTATCTGTACAGCCTACATGTTTCCTGAATTAGGTGCAAAACAAAGTAAAATCCCTATGGATGCCATAAGCACCATAGGGATTTTTTTAATTTTCTTTTTTTTATGGATTAAAATTGAGTCCGAATAAACTCAATGCGGGGCTTAAAAATTGGAAGTTGCATCTGCTGGTTCAAGCATCTACATTTTTAATTTTCCCACTCATTGTTTTAATGGTTTATCCTTTTATTCAAAATGAAGAGCAAGAGATTTTGTGGCTGGCGTTCTTTTTTATAGCGGTATTGCCATCAACAGTATCATCGTCGGTGGTAATGGTTTCTATGGCAAGAGGCAATATTCCTGCAGCTATTTTTAACGCTAGTATTTCTGGAATTATAGGTATTGTGGTCACGCCTTTATGGATGGGGCTATTTATTCAAAAAACACAAACGGATTTCGATTTTTCCAGTATTTACACCAAGTTGATTGTACAGATTATTTTGCCAGTAGTCTTGGGGCTTTTATTGCAACGCCACTTAGGTGTCTATGCCCAAAAATACACTCGGCAATTAACGCTGTTCGATAAATCTATTATTTTGCTCATTATTTATAAAAGCTTTGCTACATCTTTTGAAGATAATATATTCAATACTGTATCTTTAATTTGATTTATTTATTATTTTTTGTATTGTTTTAGCCTTGTTTTTTGTTATGTTTTTTATAACGGGCTATATCTCAAAAAGATTGAATTTTTTAGAAGAAGACACTATAACGGTCCAATTTTGTGGCACA
>CAXBNH010000157.1:0-6967 GCA_963976905.1 uncultured Algibacter sp. | reverse complement strand
TTGCTTGAAGCCTTGGTAAAAGTGGATGGGGTAGAGTGGATTCGGTTGCATTATGCCTTTCCAACGGGTTTTCCGATGGATGTTTTGGAAGTGATGAACCGCGAACCTAAAGTTTGTAATTATTTGGATATTCCGTTGCAACATATTAGTGACTCCGTTTTGAAAAGCATGCGCCGTGGCACTAACAAAGAAAAAACCACGCAGTTGCTAAAAGAGTTTCGAGTGGCTGTTCCAAACATGACGATTAGAACTACTTTAATCGTTGGCTACCCTGGGGAAACCGAGGAAAATTTTCAAGAATTAAAACAATGGGTAGCCGATATGCGTTTTGAGCGTTTGGGCTGTTTTACCTATTCCCATGAAGAAAATACCCATGCCTATAATTTAGAAGATGATGTGCCACAGGACGTCAAGCAAGAACGCGCCAACCAGATTATGGAAATACAATCGCAGATTTCTTGGGAACTCAATCAAGAAAAAATCGGAAAAACCTTTAAAGTGGTCATTGATAGAAAAGAAGGTAACTATTTTGTGGGCCGTACCGAATTTGATTCGCCCGATGTAGATAATGAAGTGCTTATTGATGCGACCAAAACCTACTTAAAAACAGGAGAGTTTACTACCGTAAAAATTATTGAGGCAGAGGATTTTGATTTGTATGGGGAGGTTTTGATGGATTAGGTTTTGTGATAAATTGGCTTGATTTGAGATAGTTGATTATGAGAAGCTATTTTCCAATTGTACTGAAGCCTAAAATCAGCATTTTACCGTAGTACTTTGTGTCCTATTAGTTGCTTTTTATTCTTATCTGTGTTATTATTTCGTTCACTTCTGTAAATAATTCTGAAAATTCAGATTTTCCAGATTCTAAATCTGCCATATTTTCTGTGACAGAATATATTCCGTTTTTAGTTAAAAAATTGAAGTTAACTGTTCCTTCGTCAGGAAGGATTGGTTCATCAATTTTATTTACTTTAGATAAATACTTTTGAAATTCGTTAACTTTATTTACCACTATTTTTCTGACTTCTTCGTGTTGTCCAGCACCAATAAATCCACCACCAGAACTTAAATATAAACTCGTGTCTCCTGTTAAAAATGATATAACACTTGCGGTTGCTGGATTCATATTCATTTCTGTAATTAGTCCGTAAACTTTATCATCCGTAATATTTTCAAGTCCGATTTGGTCAGCCTTTATTGAAAATGCCATATTTCGCATATCCATATAAGGATTTTGTACGATAGGGTTTTCGCTTAGTTGTGTTCTTTCAGTAGTTGGTTTTTTCTTTTTGTTAGTACAATTAATTAAAATTCCGACTGCAATTATTAGTGCCACTATTCCAATTATAATATATTTTGTCATATTGTTTTTTGTATTGTGGGCAACTATTTATATAACCATTATTATTCTGCAGAACCAACTTATCTAACTCGCTATGCTAAATTTTTATATTTTTTAGCTGAAGTCTTATTGTTTAATATTCGTATAATATGAGTATTTCTCATAAATCATCAAATGAAATTTATATTTTTCAAATGCATGTTTCTGCTGATGCTAGTTAATCATAATATATAACCCTTCCATCATTCCACTTTCAAACCCTCTAAAATCTGCTGATAATTCGCATTATTTGGTGCCAATTGAATCAATCTGGAACAGGTATTATAAGCCTCCATATTTTGTTTCAAGTTCATTTCGCCAATAAGCTTTACATACAAAAGGTTTTCATTATCAGGAAAAATAGCTAGTGCTTTATTGATGACTTCAATAGACTTTTGGCTCATATTTTCTCCTTGAAGTTTAAGGGCATAATTGTAGTACGCTCTAATATTTGCAGGTTTTTTAGTGGTGGCTTCCCCAAGGTATTTTAAAGCTTTTTGGTTGTCACCAACTTCATTATACAAAAGCCCTAACATGTAATAAGAATCGCCATAATTTGGTTCTTGTTCAATAACTTTAAGGTATAGTTGGATGGCTTCGTCTGTATTGCCCTGTTTGTATAATAATAAGGCTAAATTCATTCGGGATAAATTATAAAGGTTATCCATTTTTATGGCTTTTCTGTAGGCTTTAATGGCCAAATCGGTCTGGCCTTTCATTTCATGGTATATGGCTATTTGGTGTTGCCCCGAAGCAAAATCAGCACTCATATCCAGTTCTTCCAAAAATTCCTTTTCAGCTTTTTTGAAATCTGGATTGCCATTCATATCGGCACCAATGGCATTAAAATATCTTACGGCAGATATCCGTACCAACCGAATGGAATCCCTTAATAAAGGTTCAATATCTGCATATCGGTCTTGGGCGTTTATTTTTTCAAAAGAACGTACAGCTTCATTTCTTACCAAAATGGACGAATCTTTTAAAAACCGTCTTAAATCATTGACTTCATTGGGCGAAAGCGGATTGTTGGTATATTGGTAAAGTGCCGTAGCTCTTGCCAATTCTGGATATTGGTTTTGGGAAATTAAAGTATGCAAAGCGTTTTGGTTGCCATCATAGCCAGCTAACAGATAATTTGAAAAATGGTCAGGGCGTTCGCTGCCATATTTTGAGTTGATAAAGTTACTGGCCCATGCCGCGGTTTTGTCTTTATGGCAACCATTGCATGCGTTTGGTGTGTCGTATTTTACAGATTGGTCTGGGCGAGGAATTCTAAAACTATGGTCGCGCCTAAAGTCATTTCCCATATAAAGTTTACCTGTCATGTGGCAATTGATGCATTGTGCGCCTTCTGAGTTTGTTTGGTGGAAATGGTGTGACTGGCTATTGTATTTAGGGGCATGGCAAGTCAAGCACAGGTTGTTTCCTGTTTCCTTGAGCTTTAAGGAGTGGGCATCGTGGCAATCGGTACATTTTACGCCATTGTGGTACATTTTGCTTTGTACAAAAGAGCCATACACGTAATCTTCGTCTTTTATTTGCCCATCCAATTCGTAAGTGGGGTCAATAAGCAAATTGGGGTTGTAATGGTCTAAAAAATGACCATTATAATCAAACTTTTTTGTGAGTTGGCCCCTTCTGGAATGGCATCTGGCGCATTTTTGAACCAAGTCTGTTGAAACTTCATTTTTGCCCATATATAATTTTGGGGGAATAGAGTCTTTGTGCGGGTTTTTGTAAAAGTCCACATGGTTACTGGCAGGTCCGTGGCAAGCTTCGCAACTCACATTGATTTCGCTGTATGTGGTATTGAACGTATCTGTATTGGAATCGTAATTTTTTTCAAGATTGGTAGAATGGCAATCGGCACAAGCGGTGTTCCAACGCATGGCACCGCCTGTCCAGTTAATCCATTCGTCGTGCGCCAACTCTAAATTAGGTTGCAAATGAAACCATTTGTTCTTTTTGCTATCCCAAGCGGTAATCAAGCATTGGTACGCCCCATCAGGAAATTTTACAATATATTGTTGTAGCGGTGTGACCCCAAACGTGTATATTATTTTGTAATCTTGGTAGTTTCCATTTTTGTCTGCGGTATTCACGTAAAAATCGCCATCTTTTTTAAAGAAGCTGCTTTTCACACCGTTGTGGGTAAAGCTTGTATTGTTAAAATCGGCCAGAATAGTTGTAGAATCCGCTATTTTCATCGCTTGGTCGTGGTGCGAGCCTTGCCAGTTTTTGTAGGCTGTTTGATGGCAATCAATACAAGCTTCCTTTCCAATAAATTTGGGGTGTGCCATCTGTTTTTCAACGGTGCTCTTTGAGGTGTATTCGTTTTTTTTACAAGCGACTATCAAAAGAAGTGACGCGAATACAAAGATGGCTTTATTAAGTTTGTTATAAAGATTTTTAAGATACTTGGCTTGTAGAAAATGCATTGTAGACAATTTAAAAAGTAGTGTTTTTTTGAAAAATCATGTATCTTTAAAAGTAATTATTCGGATGGAATAAAAAACAAAGTTTTATCATGGTTTTTTAGTTTGTTTTTTTACTCAGAATAAACCTGTCCGCGGTGTGGTTTCAAAGCATCTCGAATGGGTTTCATGTCTGGTTCATCAACCACCAAAAAGGCGATGGCGTGTGCATCACTTAAACTTTCAAACCCAGTAATGTTGATATCCAATTTTTCAAGTTTTATATATTCTTTTAAATGGATTTCATGGTGCTGTGCAATTTTGGTGGCATCAGGGCCATAGAAATCCCAGATAAGTTTTAGTTGGCGCATGTTATAAAGTGAATTTTGAAAAAATAATTATACAAACAAATATAAAGGTTTTAAAAGGTATCTTTTTTAAAAAATCGATTCAAAATGTTTTGAAGAATAAATACTCGATTTTATTTTCAATCGTTAGTTAAACCAACTTGCATTATAGGTTTATATTCCTATTTTTGCAATACTAGGACAATAATATTTCAAATGACATTCAAATACTCCCTCTCGTTTCTATTGGTACTGTTTTTATCAAACACCCATGCTCAAAAACTTAATGATACGGTGCTTTTTACGGTTGATGACACACCTGTTTATACCTCTGAATTTCTTAGGGTTTACAATAAAAACATCGATTTGGTACAAGACGAATCCCAAAAAGATGTGGATAGCTATCTAACGCTTTTTACCAACTACAAATTGAAGTTGAAAGAAGCAAAAGCTTTAGAACTTGATAAAAAACCAAGTTACTTAAAAGAGTTGGAGAGTTATAAAAAGCAATTGTCCAAAAGTTTTCTGACCGATAATAAAGTGACGGATGCATTGGTGGAAGAAGCTTATGAACGGATTTCCACCGAAGTGAAAGCCAACCATATTTTGGTTCGGGTTTCAGAAAACGCCAGTCCAAAAGATACTTTAGAAGCTTATAATAAAGCCTTGAAATTACGTGATCGCGCCTTAAAAGAAGGTTTTGAAACTGTTAGAAAAGAGGTGCACAACGGTCAAACTGTTTTTGGCGAAGAACTCGGTTATTTTTCAGGATTTAAAATGGTGTATGATTTTGAGAATGCCGCTTATAATACGAAAGTTGGCGAAATCTCAATGCCTTTCAGGACCCGGTTTGGCTACCATTTTATAAAAGTGTTTGACACTAGAAAATCTAGGGGAGAGGTTACCGTGGCTCATATTATGCTCAGCAAACAAGAAACCGATACAACTGCGGGCACGCCAGAAAGCAGGATTCAGGATATTTATAAAAAAATACAACAGGGCGAAGATTTTGAATCGTTGGCAAAACAATTTTCAGATGATAAAAGCTCTTCTGAAAAAGGTGGTTCACTTTCGCCTTTTTCTGGTGGGCAATTAAGCGCTCCAGAATTTGAAGATGCGGCTTTTGCCCTCAAAGAAATAGGGGATGTTTCAAAACCCGTGGAATCCAAATTTGGTTGGCACATCATCAAATTGTATGATAAAAAAACAACCCCTTCTTTTGAAGACATGAAATCTGAATTAGCTGCAAAAGTAAAACGCGATGAGCGGTCAAAACTTATTGATGAGGCTTTGGTTGAAAAGCTCAGAAAACAATACAACATCAGCGAAACCCAACCAAATCTTGATTATTTTGTATCCATTTTAAATGATGATTATTACAAAAGGGCATGGAAACTCCCTGCTGATTTTGATGGCCAAAAACCTTTAGTCAAAATAAAAGAGAAGCAACTTACTTATAAGGATTTCGGCGATTTTTTAGTGGAGAGCCAACAAAATATCAAATCAAAATTGACTAACACTGTTTTGGTCTCACAACAATATGAGGCGTTTCTGAATGCTAATTTGGTGCAGTATCAAGAAGCTAATTTGGAAAACGATAATGAAGATTTTGCCCATATTTTAAACGAATACAGGGATGGCTTGTTACTTTTTGATTTAATGGAAACCACGATTTGGAATGCAGCCAAAACAGATTCCATTGCCATTCAAGATTTTTATAGCAAACATAAAAACAGCTATGTTTATCCAGAACGTGTAGATGCTGTGGTGGCTTCTTCTGCCAATCAAAAAACAGTTAAAAAAGTGGCCAAGCTTCTGGAAAAAAATATGGCCCCAGAGCAAATTAAAAAGTTGGTAAACAGTAACGGCGAGGTCAACATTATTTTTACATCTGGTATCATGGAAAAAGGGCATCAAGCCTTGCCTTCCAATTATGAGTTTAAAAAAGGGATTTCAAAAATATATAAGCACAATGACTCGTTTATTGTAGTACAGACAAAAGAAATCCTGCCCGAGTCATTAAAAACATTTGATGAAGCCAAAGGCAGTATTATTAGTGATTATCAAGTTTATAAAGAGAAAAGCTGGCTTGATACCTTAAAAGATAAATACAAAGTCATTATTAATCATAATGCTCTGGATACTGTAAAAACACAAATTAAAAACCAATAAGTGCAGATTAAAAAATATATTATTTTACTTCTTTTAGTGGTCGTTACCTCTTGTGATTTTTTTAAAGAGACGGATGAGCGTGTGCCCGTGGCTAGGGTCAACGATTCCTATTTATATCAAGAAGACATAAAAAGAAGATAGTATACTGGTGATTCAGAATTTCATTAACCGTTGGGCAACACAGCAACTTTTTATGGATGGGGCATTGCTTAATTTAAGCGAAACCAAACAAGCGGCGTTCAATAAATTGGTAGAACAATACAAAAATGATTTGTACACCAAGGCCTATATTGAAGCGTTAGTGAAAAAAAATCTGGACACCGCAGTGACCAAAGATGAAGCCGAAGCGTATTATGAGAAAAATAAAGAAGTATTTAAATTAAATGAAGAACTCATCAAGTTGCGGTATGTGCATGTAGATGAGAATATTATTGATTTCCAGAATATTAAAACCAAGTTTCAACGTTTCAATGATGAAGATAAAAAGCAATTGGATTCCATCGCCATTCAGTTTAAATCTTATTCATTAAATGACTCCATTTGGATAAAATTTAGTGACGTTGCTAAAAAAATTCCTGTAGTAAGTTTTAAAAATAAAAATCAACTGTTAAAAAAAACTAATTTCTTACAACTCAAAGATTCATTAA
>CAXBNH010000156.1:0-6969 GCA_963976905.1 uncultured Algibacter sp. | reverse complement strand
GAAGTCTTGTATAAAGCAGGGCCAAACACCAAAAAAGGACAACATTTTGGTTCTCGTATTGAATTTGATAATGATGGCTATTTATATTTTTCTATAGGAGAACGCGGAGAACGTGATGTAAACCCACAAGATATTACCCGTGACTGTGGAAAAATTTACAGATTGAACGATGATGGTAGTATTCCAGCAGACAATCCTTTTGTTGGTGTTGAAAATGCCAAAACGGCCATTTATAGTTACGGACACAGAAATCCGCAAGGCATGATAAAAAATCCCGAAACAGGAGCCATTTGGGAGCATGAACATGGCCCGCAAGGGGGCGATGAAATCAATATTATTGAAAAAGGCAAAAACTATGGCTGGCCCGTGATTTCCTATGGCATCAATTACAATGGCACATCTTTTACAGATATTACAGAAAAAGAAGGCATGGAACAACCTTTATTCTATTGGGTGCCTTCCATTGCGCCAAGTGGTATGACTTTTGTATCTTCAGACAATTATCCAGATATGAAAGGCAACCTACTTGTTGGTTCTTTAAAGTTTGAATATTTAGAACGCTTGATATTGGAAAACAATACCGTTGTAAAAAGAGAAAAACTGTTTGAGAAAATAGGCCGTGTAAGAAACGTGCTGGAAGCTCCAGATGGCTTTATTTATCTGGCTGTGGAAGGTGTTGGTATTGTAAAAATTATTCCTAATTAAGTATGAAAGTATGAAACTATTAACTATCGCCTTTTTTTTATTGGCAACTTGCTCACTTTTCAAAGCTAATCAAGATACAGCACTCCAAGAAAGCATAAAAAGAGGCAGCGAAATTTATACCGATTTTTGCATGAACTGCCACATGCCATCTGGTGAAGGTGTTGCAGGAACGTTTCCGCCCTTGGCAAAATCCGATTACTTAATGAAAAACCGTGAAGCCAGCATTAAAGGCATCAAATACGGGCAAAGTGGTGAGATGACCGTAAACGAAAAAACATACAACGGCACCATGGCGGCGATGGGCTTGAACGATGATGAGGTGGCCGATGTTATGAACTACATCACCAACAGCTGGGGCAATAAAAATGATAAAATAATTACTGAAGAAGAAGTTTCCAAAATCAAAAAATAAAAGTTTCAGTAAGTATTTAACTTTCTATTTTAACTAACTTTGTAACGTGGCGTTAAAATAAAAAATCATGCTTATTATAGGAATTTCTGGAGGTACAGGTTGCGGAAAAACAACGGTGGTCAATCAGATTTTAAATGAATTGCCCGCAGGCGAAGTAGGTATTATTTTGCAAGATTCCTATTACAAAGACACCTCGCATCTAACTTACAATGACCGTGTTGAAATTAATTTTGACCATCCACGTTCCATTGATTTTGAACTTTTAACCGCTCATTTAAACGAACTGAAAAAAAGAAACGCCATAAGCCAACCCGTGTATTCGTTTGTGGAACATAACAGAACGGGCGACACGGTTTTAACACACCCCAGAAAAGTCATGATTGTGGAAGGGATTTTAATTTTCACCCATCCTGAGTTAAGGGACTTATTTGATATTAAAATATTTGTGCATGCCGATAGTGATGAACGATTAATCCGTAGGTTGAAACGTGATATTACAGAACGTGGCAGGGATTTGGATGAAGTTTTGACGCGCTACCAAACCACGCTTAAACCGATGCACAATCAGTTTATAGAACCCACTAAAGAGTATGCAGACATCATCATACCTAACAACAAACACAATACCGTTGCCATAGATATGGTACGTACCATCATAAACCAAAAATTGTAAATGGCCGCTGCTTTCAACAAAAAAAGATTACTGAAACCTTTCAAAAACGTGTTCATTCTCATTTTAACAGTATTTATTGTTTGGATGCTGTTTTTTGATGCCAACTCATGGCTCATCCATCATGAATTGAACAACGATATTGACGATTTACAAAACGAAAAAGAGTACTATAAAAAAGAAATTGAAAAGGACAAAAAAGCCCTTAAAAAGCTAAGCACAGAAGAAGGTTTGGAAAAATTTGCCCGTGAAGAATATTATATGAAACGGGACAATGAAGAAATTTATATTATTGAATACGAAGACAGCTTAAAGCTAAAAAACGATGAGTAAACCACTTTTTGACGAATTTGACGCCGTTTCCGCTAAGCAATGGAAACAAAAAATACAATTCGACCTAAAAGGTGATGACTATAACGAAACGCTTATATGGAAAAGCAATGAAGACATTGCCGTAAAACCCTTTTATCACTCCGATGATTTTAAGGAACTTCCAGAAACCACAAACACACAAGCAACCGCTTGGAACATTTGCCAATCCATTTATGTAGCTGATGTTAAAAAATCAAACAAAAAAGCTTTAAAAAGCATTGAAAAAGGCGTGGAAAGTTTTTTGTTTATTGTGCCTTCCAAAGACATTTCTATAAAAGATTTATTGCAAGATATTGATTTAGATACGTTTCCTGTTTATTTTGAATTGCAGTTTTTATCCTCTGAATTTGTTGAAAAACTTTATGTCATTCCTGCGAAGGCAGGCATCCACATTTCAAACGACATCATTGGCAATCTAACCAAAACCGGTAATTGGTTCACTAACTTAAATGATGATTTCAACACCTATGAAACCATTGTAAAAACCACAAATGCATGTAGCGTCAATACATCGCTTTATCAAAATGCAGGTGCCAATATGGTGCAACAATTGGCTTATGCCCTAGCCCATGCCAATGAATATTTAGACAAAATTGATGATTTGGAATTTACAAATGATAAAAAGCAATCTCTTAATGTAACCTTCAAGATTTCTGTTGGCACCAATTATTTCTTTGAAATCGCAAAATTGCGCGCCCTCAGCTTACTTTACAAAACAATCGCTTCAAAATATGGCGTAAACACATATTGTAACATCATGGCAACCCCAACCAAACGCAATAAAACCCTTTACGACCATAATACCAATATGCTCCGCACCACCACGGAATGCATGAGTGCCATTATTGGTGGGGCAAACACCATTTGCAATATTCCTTTTGATGCCATTTACCATAAAACCAATGCTTTTAGCGAACGTTTGGCACGCAACCAACTGCTTATTTTAAAACACGAAAGTTCTTTTGAAAAAGTCAGCAATCCTGCGGATGGTTCGTATTACATTGAAACGTTGACCAATCAATTGGCAGAAAAAGCATTAGAACTTTTTAAAGATATTGAAGCCAATGGTGGATTTTTAAAACAATTGAAAGCAGGCACCATTCAAAGAAAAATAAAAGAAAGTGCAGAAAAAGAACAAAAGCAATTTGATGCAGGAGAAAACATTTTAGTCGGCAGCAACAAGCACAGCAATCCAAACGATAGCATGAAAAATGAATTGGAATTGTACCCTTTTGTAAAAACAAACCAGCGCAAAACCTTAATTGAACCTATTATTGAAAGACGATTGTCTGAAACTTTAGAAAAGAAACGATTGAAAAACGAGGATTGACATGTAAGCTGACAGTTCGTATTATTAACTTTTAAATTAACACTATTTTAATTCGGATAAATTTGTCTGTTTTAAAAATTAATTATAAATTTGTCCAATATTATAACATAACTATGTTTTCAAAAGCTTGTGAGTACGGTATTAAAGCGACTATTTTCATTGCGATTAAATCTTTTGAAGGTAAGCGTGTTAGCCCAAAGGAAATTTCAGAAGAAATCAATTCTCCACAGGCTTTTACTGCAAAAATACTGCAAGCTTTGGTCAGGCATCATGTTATCACTTCTATAAAAGGCGCTTACGGAGGTTTTGAAATAGATAAAAATAAAATAGAAACCATCAAACTTTCACAAATTGTAAATGCTATTGATGGCGATAGTATTTATAACGGTTGTGGCTTGGGTATGGAAACATGTGATGAACACCACCCATGCCCTGTTCACGATAAATTTAAAAGCGTTAGGGACGAACTCAAACAAATGCTGGAAAACACCAGTTTAGAAGAATTGGCACTAAATATCAAATCCGGTGCATCATTTTTAAAGACTTAAAAAAATTTGAATACAAACAGGATAAATTTATCCGAAATAAACAATGCTATGAACCGAGTCTTACATCTTATGATTAAAAAGACGAACACATTTTTCGGATAAAAAACAATAAATAACACAAAATGAAAACATTACAAAAAGACTCACAAAAACAGATTGGACAATTTGTTGCAGACGATTTTAGAACCGCAGCAGTATTTAGCAACTACGGCATTGATTTTTGCTGTAAAGGCCACAGAACCGTTGAAGAGGTTTGCAAAAAAAACAGTATTGACACCAACGAATTATTAGACAAACTGGAGGTTGTATTAAACTCAAACACAGATCAATCCATAGACTACAAATCATGGCCTTTGGATTTATTGGCAGATTATATTGAGAAAAAACACCACCGTTATGTGGAAGCAAAAACCTCCGTATTACGTCAATTTTTAGATAAGCTATGCAAAGTTCATGGCGACAGACATCCCGAACTGTTCAAAATAAACGAATTGTTTACCGCTTCTGCTGGAGAATTGGCCGCACACATGAAAAAAGAAGAACTTATTCTTTTTCCTTTCATTAAAAAAATGGTTTCTGCTACACTAAGTCAAGGTGCGATAGAAGCCCCACATTTTGGGACGGTTGAAAACCCAATCGCCATGATGATGGAAGAACACGATAACGAAGGCGAACGTTTCAGACAAATAGCAGCATTGACAAACGATTACAACCCGCCCGCAGATGCCTGCAACACATACAGAGTGACTTTTGCCATGCTAGATGAATTTGAAAAAGATTTGCACTTGCACATTCATTTAGAAAACAACATTTTATTCCCTAAGGCCATAAAACTAGAGCAACAATTTGGTTAATAGCATACCACAATTTGGTAAATCCTATTGTCTAGTTTTATAATTCAAAATTCCAGAAAGGGCAACTTTTCTGGAATTTTTAGTTTTAACCAAACTCATTAGGTTTCTTATATTTATCATTCCAAAAAATAGAAATGAGCAAAAAACTGGTAATTACATGCTTGATTAATTTTTTAATTGCAGCCTTGATGGGTTTGGTATTGCGGTATTCTTTTATTGAAGCTATTCCCATTAATTATCGGTATTTAATCCACGCGCATTCACACGTGGCCATGCTGGGCTGGGTCTATTTAATGCTATGTGTACTTATTGTACATTATTTTGTCCTTGAGAAAAAACCCATTTATAATCGATTGTTTTGGGTTACCCAAACCACCGTTGTTGGCATGATGCTCAGTTTTCCGTTTCAAGGCTATGCTGCTGTTTCTATTTCGTTTTCAACCTTGCATATTTTTTGTAGCTATTATTTCGCATTTCTTATTTGGAAACAACACAAAACAACATCTATTGTTACCAGTTATTTATTAAAAGCGTCACTTCTTTTTATGCTTTTATCAACCCTTGGCGTTTGGTGTTTGGGCCCTGCGGTTTCTATGCTTGGCCAAGCTTCGGCATTTTATCAAATAGCCATTCAGCTCTTTTTGCATTTTCAATTCAATGGTTGGTTTTTAATAGCAGTCATTGGAGTTTTTTTTCATATTCTAAAACTTAAAGACTCCAAACAATTCCGGTTATTTTTTAAACTTTTAATAGTATCCACCATACTTACAATGGCATTGCCCGTTTATTGGTTTGCTCCACATCAATCGCTATTATGGATGAATGGATTAGGTGTTTTAATTCAACTTTTTCTATTAATACTTTTTTTAAAACTTATAATGCCCTATCAATTTCAGCTTTTGCAACAAAACACAAAACTCATTATTTACGTGTTCAGCTTTTCGGTGTTTTGTTTCGTTTTGAAAATAGTGCTTCAATCGTTTTCCCTCATTCCAGAAATTGCAGCGGTGGCCTATCAGCACCGTAATTTGGTTATTGGTTTCATTCATTTATTGATGATTGGGGTTATTACCGGATTTTTATTTGGTTTTATTTTACAAGGCAAATTGGTTACCTTTAACCTAGGCTTACGCCTCGGAATTTTTACCTTTATTTTAGGCTTCGTTTTAACGGAATGCCTTTTAATCATTCAAGGCGGCATGTTTTATTTCGCCAAAGGCATCATTCCTAATTATTACCTTTTGCTTTTCATTTTCAGTACCCTTTTACCGTTGGGAATCGCATTTATTATTTTTAACCTATTAAAACAAAAAACTCATGGACACCAAAAAACCCCAAAAACGACATAAAGCCCTGCAACCATTAAGCCGAGAACACCACCATGGCTTGTTGTTGTCTTGGAAAATACGAAGCGGCTTCAGTAAAAATATCGCTCCAAAACGTATAAAAACCTATGCCGATTGGTTTTTTGAAAATCATTTGATTCCGCATTTTGAAATGGAAGAAGCTCATGTTTTCACTATTTTAAATGAAGATAATGAATTGGTCAAAAGAGCCTTGGCAGACCACAGACAATTAAAACGTTTATTTACTGAACCCAATGATAAAACCAAAGCTTTGAGTAAAATTGAAGAGGAATTGGATAAGCACATCCGTTTTGAGGAACGTGTGTTATTTCCAGAAATCCAAAAAGTGGCTACCGAAGACCAATTGGCTTTAATTGAAGACATCCATCAAGAACACGGATTTGTGGACAAGGTTGATGATGAATTTTGGAAATAAGCCATCAATTCATAACAAAAGACAGATTCACATAAAAATTACGCCCTTGCCGTGCTATATTGTTCCAGTCTGCATAGGTTGAATATTTCGTGTCCAATATATTTTCTATACCATATTTTAATATGAATTTATTTCCATTGGTATAAAAAACATTACCTAAATTAAGATTTAGCACACCATGAGCAGGTGTTTCATCTTCGCCATAAAAACTGCCATATCGGGACTGGTTTCCGTTGCCCTCAAATTGAATGGCCGCATTAAAACGTGCCGTATTGTAATTGGCTTCCACCAAATAG
>CAXBNH010000155.1:0-6994 GCA_963976905.1 uncultured Algibacter sp. | reverse complement strand
GAATATTACGTGGTTTGGTATCATAACAAAGGATTCCCGAAAGGAAAATTGGGCAACATGCTCGAACAAGTCTATGAACTCAAATTAAACGGTCTGGAAGATTTGATTCGGAATATTAAACGTCAATATCCAAAATAACTTTTGTTATCGTTTTCCCCAATTTTTATTGGGTTCTGCACCTAATTTTAATTCTAATTTACCGCCATTTGCAAAATCGTTATGATTGAAATAACACGCTTTCCAATCCTTGCCATTTAATTTAGCAGATTGTATATACATATTTTCAGAAGTATTATTTTTAGTTGAAATAACAAACTTTTTACCTGAATAATAATCTTTATTTAATGAGATTTCAATGGAGTCAAATATAGGTGATGTGATTTCATAAGGCGAATCAATAGCCGCACCTCCATCCATTTGAAACACTCCAATAGCCATGAGTACACCAAGCGCCCCCATTTGGCCTTGGTCTTCATCACCATTATAGCCTCCGTAAGGAGTTGTGTTTCCAAAGGTGATTTCTTTTACTTCCCGTACCCATTTTTGAGATAGCCAAGGTTTACCACTAAAGTTAAACAAGTGTGCCATTTGGCATGAGGGCTGGTTTTCATAATCTACCCAACTTTCGGCATGTTTACCATGATCGGTAATAAATTTATTCGGTTTTGCTTTTATAAAACAACTGTCCACATATTGTGAATAGTTTTCTGCGCCTCCAAACAATTCGATAAGACCGTTTAAATCATGCGGAACGAAATTGCTGTAAATAGCCGAATTACTTTCTACAAAGCCTTTTGTGTTAAAACCTTTTCCAATGGGGCTGAAATTTTCAATCCACGAGCCATCTAAATTTTTAGGATGTATAAATTTTGTATCTGGATTCCATAGGTTTTTATAATTATTGGAGCGTTCGGTAAAAAATTCATAATCTTTCGTCTTTCCAAGCGATAACGCCAATTGGCTTAAGCACCAATCTTGATAGGCATATTCTAATGTCATTGATGTTCCATTTTTATGGTTTCCAGCGCTTTCTATGCCTTCTGGCACATAACCTTTGTCAATATAATAATTCATGCCGCCACCTTCGGGGGTATCTCGATGTTCGTAGCCTGCACGATCTCTAATGCCTCCAGTAAAAGCATTTTTGTATAAGCCTTTATAAGCCAATTCTGTATCATAATTTCGAATTCCTTTGTTATATGCCGTAGCGAAAAATGAAGTGGCTGGGTCTCCAATCATGACGTAAGTATAATTTCCGCCAGAGGGGCCACGAGGAATCAATCCGCCGTGGCGATACATTTCTACCATACTGCTACAAAAATCGTTCATCACTTCAGGGTATGCCATAGACCATAGTACATTCAGCGTCCATTGGCTTCCCCATAGGGCATCAAAATTGTATTGGTTATGTTTTGGGGTACCTTCTTTATTCAGAGCAACTTGTCGGATGGTTGGTTTTTTTCCTGTCATATCGCAATATTTTCCATCCACATCGCTTACAATTCGTCGTCCTAATAAAGCATGCCATAAATCCGTATAAAATTTTATTTTTTGGTTTTTGCTTCCACCTTCTACTTTAATTTTTCCTAAGGCATGGTTCCAATCATCTTTGGAATCTTCTACTACCTTATTGAAATCCCAATGTGGAAGTTCGGTATCCATATTCAGCCGAGCTTGTTCGATATTGGTATAAGAAATAGCGACTTTCATTTTTAAGATGTTACTGTGTTTTTTATCAAAACGAACATAGGCACCAATATCTTTACCGTGAATGTTTTCAATAGTGCCTTCTTTCAGAATGCTTTTTTCCCAGCCACCAAATAAAGACATGGGTTGGTTGAAGCGCGCTACAAAATAAACATAAGTAGGTTTGGGACGTCTTTGGGTTGCTGCCATAATACTGTAACCAGCAATTTCATAATCGTTGATTTTTTTAACCATGGCAGAATCCATGGCAGAATGCCCTAAATAAGCGCCTACATCAAAAATGATATCTTTATCGGTATTTTTTGGATAGGAATATTTATGGAATCCCACACGTGTAGTAGATGTTAGTTCGGCTTGTATTCCGTAGTCTTTCAAATAAACTTTATGGTAACCTGGGCTTACTTTTTCTTCGTCATGACTGAAAGCAGATTTATAGGCTTCCATGCCCAAATGCCCTTTAAATTTACCAACCGTGGGCATTACAGGAATGCCTGACATTTGCCATGCGTGGATATGGGAAAAACTTCTCACGTGCAAACTATCATAGATGTAGCCAGATTTCCAGCTGCCTTTGGTCCAAGTGTCTGGACTTAGGTTCACCATTCCAAACGGGCGAGAAGCCGATGAAAAATAGAACCAACGTGATTGATGGGTGTCTATCAATGGATTTACATATTTAGTAAGGTCAACTTTTTTTTGTGAAAAACCTAAAATGGAGCATCCAATTAATATGATGTTCAATAAAAATTTCAAAAAGAATTTAGACATGTATAATAGGTGACTTTAGTTAAATTAGTAAGAAAGAAATAGGTTCAATAGTTCTATGAATGCTTAGTATGGACGAAGATACTTGGAAATTTTTTCGAAATCAAATGATTTAGTTTAAAACTAAAGCGACGTTCGCTTTTAAATAACTAAAAACAATGCGCCAATAACTATTTTAATTTTGTAAATTTGCCTGCGTTTATAAGCGCAACATGACAACCAAAACAAAATACATATTTGTAACCGGAGGCGTTACATCATCACTCGGAAAAGGAATTATAGCAGCATCTCTTGCAAAACTCTTACAAGCACAGGGATACCGAGTGACCATTCAAAAATTAGATCCTTATATCAATGTCGATCCAGGTACCTTGAATCCTTACGAGCATGGCGAATGTTTTGTAACGGAAGATGGGGCGGAAACCGATTTGGATTTAGGACATTACGAACGTTTTTTAAACGTAAACACCAGCCAGTCAAATAATGTCACTACAGGACGTATTTACCAAAGCGTGATTGAAAAAGAGCGTCGTGGCGAGTTTTTAGGAAAAACCGTTCAAGTGGTGCCTCATATTACCAATGAAATTAAGCGTCGTATCCAGATTTTAGGAAATTCTGGCGATTACGATATCATCATTACCGAAATTGGTGGTACCGTGGGCGATATTGAATCTTTACCATACATTGAAGCCGTGCGACAATTGCGTTGGGATTTAGGCGATAACAATGGTATTGTGATTCATTTAACCTTGGTGCCTTATTTATCGGCAGCAGGCGAATTGAAAACAAAACCGACACAACATAGCGTTAAAACACTTATGGAAAGTGGGGTACAAGCCGATATTTTAGTCTGTAGAACAGAACATTACCTTCCGAAGGATTTACGTAAAAAACTGGCTTTGTTCTGCAATGTTAGGGAAGAGGCCGTGATCCAGTCCATTGATGCGTCAACTATTTATGACGTGCCAAACTTGATGCTTAATGAAGGTTTGGATAAAGTAGTGCTTAAAAAATTGGCTCTCGAAAGTTCCACACCAGACATTACAGCTTGGAACACGTTTGTGAAACGCCATAAAAACCCATCAAACGAAGTCACAATCGGTTTGATTGGTAAATATGTGGAATTGCAGGATTCCTATAAATCCATTTTAGAGTCGTTTATTCATGCTGGTGCGGAAAATGGCGTGAAAGTGAATGTAGAATCCGTGCATTCAGAATATTTGAATGACGATAATATCAAATTGAAATTAGGCCATTTAGATGGCGTATTGGTAGCTCCAGGTTTTGGAGAGCGAGGTATTGAAGGCAAAATTACGGCAGTTAAATATGTTAGGGAAAACAACATTCCATTTTTAGGTATTTGTTTGGGCATGCAAATGGCGGTTATTGAATATGCCCGAAATGTGGTGGGTATTGCAGATGCTAATTCTACGGAGATGAATTCGGTTACTGCCAATCCGGTCATCGATTTGATGGAAGACCAAAAATCCATTACGGATAAAGGAGGCACCATGCGCTTGGGAGCGTGGTCATGCGAATTAAAAGCGGGAAGTATTGCGCATAGCGTTTATAAAGCCAATACCATAAAAGAGCGTCACAGGCACCGTTATGAATTCAATAGTGCTTTTAAAGATGAATTAGAGGCTGCAGGTATGCTGGCAACAGGCTTTAATCCAGATACCAAATTGGTGGAAATTGTGGAAGTGCCAAGCCATCCGTGGTTTGTGGGTGTACAATACCATCCTGAATATAAAAGTACGGTTACAAATCCTCACCCGTTATTTGTGGCCTTTGTAAAAGCCGCATTGGCCCATAAAAAGAAAAAGAAAAGTGCCAGTATGTCACAAAAATAATTGTGGCTGTATTTTTGACTAAAAGAACCTTTATACACAAAAAAGAACTGACGGATTTTGTTTGGTGGCTGAGCGTAGTCGAAGCCAAAACTTGTCAGGTCTAAAACTACAAAATGGAAGAAAAAAAATTAGACATCAATTCGATATTGGGCTTTGTGCTCATATTCGGAATTTTAATGTACATGCTTTGGCAAAACCAACCAACTCCAGAGGAGTTAGAAGCACAGGAAAAAGCAAAGCAAGAGCAAGTTGCTAAAGAAGAAAAAGATAAAGTACAAAAAGAGACGCTTGTAACAACGTCAGAAGACTACTCTGTAACCAACACATCAGATTCCCTTCAGTTAATCCAATTAAAAAATAAATTGGGCGCATTTGCCTATTCATCTACTTTGGCTTCTGCAAAAGATGCAGAAACCTTGGTTGAAACAGATTTGTTCGCCTTAAAATTCAGTAACAAAGGCGGCTATTTATCTGAAGTAAAACTGAAAAAATTTGTCAATTATAATGACGAACCTATTTACATTATAAAAGATGGCAATGCGGCTTTCAATATTAATTTTGGAACTACCGATAGCCGTATCTTAAACACCCAAGATTTATATTTTCAACCTACGGTCACTAAAAATGGAGAAAACACAGTAGTTTCCATGAAACTAAAAGTGTCTGAAAATAAGTTTTTAGAATATCGTTATGAATTGAAAGCGGGCGATTATATGATGGATTTCAACATCCGTTCCCAAGGTTTGAGCGATGTCATCAACAGTTCGCAAGATGTGAACCTGGATTGGAAACTTAAAACCTATCGTCACGCCAAAAGTATTTCATATGAAAATAGATATACCGAAGTGGTTTATGAGTACGAAGATGGCAAAGATGATTATTTAGGACAAAGAGAATCTGCCGATGATACCGCTGAAGACGTTACCTATGTAGCCTTTAAGCAACACTTTTTCACGTCTATTTTATTAGCGGATACGCCTTTTAAAACCGCAGAACTGCAATCTGAAAACTTGGTGCAGGATGAAGAGGTTGACACGGTTTATACCAAAAAGTTCGCCGCTAAAATGCCCATGGAGCTTACAGGTGGCGAGATTAACAAATCTATGGATTGGTATTACGGGCCAAGCGATTATAAGATTTTAAATAAATACGATAGAAATTTAGATGAAGTCGTGCCATTGGGTTGGGGCATTTTTGGATGGATAAACAAACACGTATTCATTCCTTTATTTGCCTTTTTAAGTGATTTTATGCCTTACGGTATCGCCATTATTGTGATGACGCTTTTAATAAAATTGTGCATGTCATTTGTACAATACAAACAGTTTTTATCACAAGCGAAATTAAAAATACTGAAACCTGAATTGGATGCCATTCGCGAAAAACATAAAGACAATAAAATGAAAGCACAGCAAGAAACCATGGCGTTGCAAACCAAAGCGGGTGCGAGCCCGTTGGCGGGATGTTTGCCGGCATTGGTACAATTGCCTGTATTTTATGCTTTGTTCCAGTTTTTTCCATCAGCGTTTGATCTGCGCCAGAAAAGTTTCCTTTGGGTAAAAGATTTGTCGTCGTATGATACCATAGCGGAATTGCCGTTTCATATTCCTTTTTATGGCGATCACGTCAGTTTGTTCCCTATATTGGCTTCTATTGCCATATTCTTTTATATGCAATTGACCACAGGTCAAAATATGGCTTCGCAACCACAACAGGAGGGCATGCCAGATATGGCTAAAATGATGAAGTACATGATGTATTTCTCGCCTATCATGATGTTGTTTTTCTTTAATAATTACGCATCAGGTCTGAGTTTGTATTACTTTATTTCAAACTTGGTAAGTATTGGTATTATTTTGGTAATCAAGTATTACATTCTTGATGAGGAAAAAATACACGCACAAATCGAGGTGAAGAAAAAAGCACCTAAAAAAGAAAACCGTTTTCAAAAGAAAATGGCAGAGATGATGGAGCAGGCAGAAAAGCAAAAGCAAATGCAGCAAAAGAAAAAGAAATAACCATATAAATCCTTCCCTTTTTAATAGAACTTGGTTTTCGGTTTTATAAGAAATAGAAAATAGGAAGGGTAAAAATGAAAAAAAGCTGCCAATAGTATTTTGGCAGCTTTTTTGTTATAACAAATCAAATAAATAATCGTTTATAAGTCAGCATTCCGCAACAGTGAAAAAAAATAATTTGAACATGAAAACAGTACTTGGTTTCCTATTAATACTTCTTTATAGCAATTTGATAAGCGCCCAAGCCATCAACCAATTGGACGCCAACGGCAAACGTCACGGCATATGGAAAAAAACTTTTGATGGCACTACCATTACAAGATATGAAGGCGAATTTCTGCACGGAAAAGAAATAGGGCTTTTCAAATTCTATAAGAATATTCAAAAGAAAGCAGTTTTAACAGCAACAAAACAATTTAATGAAACCGATAATAAAGCAGAAGTCAAGTTTTTTACATCTACAGGGAAAGTCATTAGTGAGGGGTTAATGGATGGTAAATTGTATGTGGGTACTTGGAAATATTATCAAAAAAATTCCAATGAATTGCTCACTTTAGAGCATTATAATGATGTCGGTAAGTTGGAAGGCGAGCGTTTTGTGTATTATCCAAACGGGCAGATAGCTGAAAAACAAATATATAAAAACGGAAA
>CAXBNH010000154.1:0-7002 GCA_963976905.1 uncultured Algibacter sp. | reverse complement strand
TTATCTTTTTTACTCATCGGTTTTTTTAATTTTTCCAATAATCAAATCAGTTTGCAAAAGTACTGCCATTATTATTAAATTGTCAAAATGTCACAAAATAATTTTAATGTTTGTGTTGCTTTTTGTATATTCATAATAGTTAGCTTTGATAATTAATCTTAAAAAACAATTTTACAATGAAAAAACACCTCATCGCATTTTTTACCATTGCAAGCATCTCTTTGACAATGGTAGGCTGTAAAGACAAAGCCAAAGAAGCCACAACTACAGACGCAGAAGCCGTGATTGAAGCAGAACTCGCTTCTGAAAAATATGCTGTGGATATTGAGGCATCAACCATAGAATGGCAGGGTTTTAAACCTGCTGGTTCTCACAACGGCACCATTACCATTGAAAACGGCATCATCAACACCTCCAACGGTTCTATAAATGGTGGTTCATTTTTAATCAGTATGAATTCCTTAAAAGATTCTGAAAATGATGCCAAATTGGAAAATCATTTGAAAAGTGGCGATTTTTTTGATGTAGAGAAATACCCTAGTGCGGCTTTTGAGATTACTGGTATTGAAAAAACCGATGGAAAGACCATGCTTTCTGGTAATTTGACCATTAAAGACATCAAAAACAACATTACGTTTCCTGTTACAGTCAATAACACAAATGAGAATATGACCCTTTCTAGCGAAACATTTAGCATTGACAGGACAAAATGGGATATCAAATTCAAATCGAAAACCTTCTTTGATGAATTGGAGGATAAATTCATTAACGATGATATAGAAATGAAAGTAACCGTGAAGGCCAATAAACTTTAAACACGCCTATTTTATTGAAAATCTTAACCACTTCCAACGAAGTGGTTTTTTTATTGAGTTTATTGTTATTATTGATTAAACCTTTTTAAAAAAAAATAGTCTGATGGTATTATTAACAATAAATATTTAAAAAATGAAACTAATTAAAATAGGAGTTACAGTATTGGGCTTATTAGCGTTTTCACAAGTTAATGCACAAGAAAAAAAAGACAAAAAGGGGCCTGAAGTTGCTTTTGCAAAACTTGACACTAACAAAGACGGCAAAATTAGCTTGGATGAATTCAAAGCTAGAGTTGTAAAGGCTAAAGAGGGCGATGAAAACAAAAAGCCTATGGATCCTGCAAAAGTATTTGCTAAAAAAGATGCAAACTCTGATGGATTTATTGACATGGATGAATTTAAAACAAAGCCTACTAAGAAAAAATAACAGGTTTTTAAAAAAGCTTAAAGAAAAGCACTTCGTAAATGGAGTGCTTTGTTTTTTTAATAAAATTGGTTTCACTTTTTTATTTTAATAAAATATAGCTTAATTTTATTGGAAATCAAACATTTAAAAACATAGTAATCATTTTAAATCAATAGATAGAATCTCATGAAAAAGTTGAAAAAAGAAGATATTAAACAAGAAGTTTTTGATTTGTATGATGATTACGCACACAGCAAAATAGACAGAAGGCAATTTCTTGAAAGGCTATCGCTTTACGCTATTGGTGGCATTACCATAACATCGCTGTTGAGCTTTATCATGCCAAACTATGTCGATTTTATTATGGTAAAACAAAATGACCCAAGAATAACATCTGAATATATTACCTATACCTCTGAAAAAGGCGGCAGCAACATCAAAGCTTTACTTTCCAAACCTAAAAATTCCAAAAAGAGATTACCCGGTATTGTGGTAGTGCATGAAAACCGGGGTTTAAACCCCTATATTGAAGATGTTGGACGACGTGCTGCTGTTGAAGGATTTATTTCCATCGCACCAGATGCTTTATCCCCTTTGGGCGGGTATCCTGGAAATGATGATGAAGGCAGAGCCATGCAAAGTAAACGCGACCAAAACGAGATGCTTGCAGATTTTATTGCAGCTTATGACTATCTGAAATCCCATAAAGATTGTGATGGCAATATTGGTGTAGTTGGATTTTGTTTTGGAGGTTGGATTTCTAATATGATGGCCGTAAAAGTAGAAGGCCTTAAAGCAGCCGTTCCGTTTTATGGTAGGCAGCCTAGCGATGAGGATGCGGCTAAAATTAAAGCCCCCCTATTGTTACAATATGCGGGATTGGACAAACGTGTTAATGAAGGCTGGCCTGCTTTTGAAAAAGTACTTAAAGAAAACAATACCGGATACACCGCATATTTTTATCCTGATGTAAATCACGGTTTCCATAACAACACCACGCCTAGATATGATGAAGCGGCGGCAAACCTATCGTGGGAACGCACCATTGCTTTTTTCAAGGAAAAGTTAAGGGATTGATAACACCTGATTCATATCCATGTCTTTTTTAATTTCAACATAACGAACACAAAAAATAGACGTTTTCTAAATTTGAAAAGATGATTGCTTTAAATGAATTTACCTAGAATTTCTTCATGAAACCAAAAAGTTAAAATTTTCTTGGGAATTATAGAAAGTCATTAAGAGTTCAGTATATTTATGCCTTGAAAAAAAAACACTATGAATACCTTTTTAAAACGTACCTTTATTACATTGTCCATCATAGCTTTAGGGCTTTTTTTATATTCTATTTTTGTTGAAAATATTTTCGCTCCACGATTGAGCCCCAAAGACACCGTAGAATTCAAACTGAACGATTTAAAATTACAAGTCTTTTACAACAGGCCCTACAAAAAAGGACGTGAAATTTTTGGTGCCTTAGTACCTTATGACAAGGTTTGGAGAACGGGTGCCAACGAAGCCACTACTTTTGAAACCAATAAAGCTTTAAAAATTGGTAACGATTCTTTGCCCGCTGGAAAATACACGTTATGGACGGTCCCTAACGATACGGTTTGGCACGTTATATTCAACAAAAAGCAATACCCTTGGGGTGTCGATACAGAAATGAACCCCATGTGGGACCCAAACTATGATGTTCTGGATTTGAAAGTGCCTGTTCAAAAAATACCAAATACTGTTGAGCAATTTACCATCGCATTTGATAATTCTACAGACAATTTGTCATTGACCATGGCTTGGGACCATACTAAAATTGCCGTACCGCTTAGGTAAGTTTTCGGTCGCAATCAGTACGCTAATTATTTATTTGTTAAAACTCAAAACAAATACTGCATAAAAATTATCTTTGCACTCTTTTCTTTCAAAAAGAAATCATTTATAAATAGCAGATTACCTGAATCAAAATAAGATATAAAATTAAAGCGAAAATCATTGAAACATATTCATTTTATATGGAATCCTATTGCTGGAAAGGGCAATAACAGTATTAGCTTAAGTGTTCTCCGCCACTATTTTAACGAAGAATATTTCAACATCGTTTTAAAAAAATCCACCCATAAAAAACATGCCGTATCGCTAACTAAGGAATCCATCCTGCAAGGCGCTCAAATTATTGTAGCTTGTGGCGGAGATGGCACCATAAACGAAGTGGCATCTTGCTTAATTGAAACCCCTATTATTTTAGGCATTATTCCTATTGGTTCTGGAAACGGACTGGCTTCAAACCTTCAAATTCCAAAAAAACTGCACCAAGCTTTGCTACTGATTAAAAGCCAATCCATAAAAAAAATTGATATCGGATGCTTAAACACCCATTATTTTTTCAGTAATACTGGTTTTGGTTTTAGTGCCCGTGTGGTAAAAAATTATGAATTATCAGAAAACAGAAAGTTATTGGCCTATTTAAAAGCCTCTATAAAATCATTAAAAGAAATAGAATACAACAATGCTATTGAAATAAACCTTAATGGCGAAAAAATTTATGCAAATCCTTTATTGATTTTCATTTCCAATTCAAATGAACTGGGTTACAAAGTAAGTTTAACACCTAAAGCCTCACTTCAAGATGGCTTATTGGATGTTTTACTGGTAACCAAACTCAATGCCTTTAAAATGGTTATGTTCTGTTTATTGGCTTTATTTAAAAAGCACCATGTTCTGAAAGAAGTAAGAAGTTTTCAAACTAAGCACCTCAAGATTTCACAGACAAAAAAACAAGCTTTCCATGCACAGATTGATGGAGAATCTCTCGAAATTAAAGAGGATGAAATCAATTTATCGATTTTAGAAAAATCTTTGAACGTGATAGCTTATTAACCTTAATGCTTTTCCACAAATCGATTTAAAATATAGATTGCCAATCTATAAAACAAGTACCCAGACATAGCGCCAAAAGCCATCCCACAAAAAATATCCAACGGATAGTGCACCCCAACATAAATTCTACTGTAAGCCACTATGGCACTCCATAAAAGCAGCACAAAAATTAAATTTTTATAAAAAAGCTTCAACATCAAGCCTGCAAAAACAGCTACCGCCATTGAGTTTGCTGCATGCCCTGAGAAAAAACCATATTTACCACAACGCATAGCAATAAAGCGCATATTATCAACAACACCCGCTGTGCCACATGGCCGAGTCCGTTCAAAACCATTTTTAAAAAGATTTGCTATTTGGTCCGTAAAGGTTACCATTAAAGCCACAATCACAATCAAAATCAATAAGGATTTAGCCCCATATTTTTTATAAAGCAAGAATAGCAATAAGACGTATAACGGAATAAACGTTAGCTTATCTGTGATAACCAACCACAAACCATCCCATGTTTCTGTACCTAGATTGTTCAAAAACAAGAATAATTTGGTATCGTAATTTAATAATTGGTCCATCATTTAAAATATTTGGGCGTTACCTGCATTTCGACTGCGCTCCATGTGACAGGTCGGGCTTTCTTCTTCAATCCCCAACGCAATTACTCGTCATATTTGGCTATTTCGTTATCATAAAACTCAGTAGCCAATTTTATAGCATTTTCGGTTTCGGTTGTCAATTCGTTTTCATCTTCATCATCAAAATCTTCAAACCATTCCACCTCATCATCTTCAAGATTAATGATAAACCTTGGAAATTCCGTATGGATTACAAAAATTGCATTTGGATACTCTGAATTATCGCCTAATATAAATTTTGGAAGTGTCATTTTTTTCAGTTCTTAGTTGATTGCAAAATTAGTGCTTTTGTCAAATAATTAAATCGAATATACAATAAAATGGCGGCAACTGTCAACCCTGCCAGTAAACCAACCCAAATACCAAAACTACCATAAGCATTTTCTGTTCCTAAAAACCAACAAATAGGAAACCCTATCATCCAATATGAAAAAAACACCAACAGCATGGGTATTTTCACATCTTGTAGGCCTCTTAAAGCACCCAGCATGACCACTTGAATACTATCGCTTATTTGAAAAACGGCTGCCACCAATAATAATTTTGAGGCAATGGTTACCACTTCGTTATTGTCCGTGAAATTTTGCGCATCGTTCAAATCTAAATATAACATGGGCAATTGTTTATGGAACACTAAAAAGAAAATGGCAAAACCAACCGCCAAAATTATTCCGAATAAAAAAATGGAAAATGCAATGCGCCGCAATTCAAAATAATTTCTCAATCCTTTTTGGTTGCCCACTCTAATCATGGCCGCCACGCTCAAGCCCGTGGCTACCATAAAGGTCATGGATGAAAGATTAAGCGCTATTTGATTGGCAGCTTGCGGATTTTTGCCCAACAAACCACTTAACCAAATGGCAGCAGTAAAAATAGCTACTTCAAAAAACATTTGCATGGCACTTGGCGTACCCAAATTCAAAATGCGTTTTAGCATCAATCTATCCAAAACGAAAAATTTAATATTTACTAAAAAGTCTTTAGATTTTTCTTTCCTTTTAAGCAATAACCAAATATGCCAAACCATAATACATCTAGAAATCAAAGTACCATAAGCGGCACCAACAATACCCATTTCGGGAAAACCAAACTTCCCAAAAATCAATACATAATTAAAAAATATATTGATAATATTAGATAATAGTGTGGCATACATAGGGAATTTGGTCAACGAAAGTCCATCACTAAACTGCTTAAACCCCTGAAATATAACTAAAGGAATCAGGGAAATGGCAACCAAATCAAGGTAAGGCATTGCCAACTCTACCACTTCTGCAGGTTGCTTCATTAAATGCATCAGCGGTTTAGCCAAAAATACCATGGCAAACAATAAAACGCCTAAAACCGTACACAAAAACAAACCATGTTTAAAGGATGATTTTCCTTTAATAAAGTCTTCTTCGGCATCAGCCTCTGCTACCAAAGGCGTAATGGCTGTTGAAAAACCAATACCAATAGACATGGCAATAAATACAAAACTATTGCCTAACGAAACTGCGGCCAACTGCGCTGTGCCCAATTGCCCAACCATAATATTATCTACCAAACTCACAAAAGTATGGCCCAACATGCCCAGCATTACAGGTGCTGCCAATCTCCAATTGTATTTAAATTCTTTGGTATAATTATGTAATTGCATTTGGCAAAAGTAACTTTTATCTGAGGATTTTGAATGACTTGATTCACTAAAAAAGCCGCCTTAACAAATGTTAATAAGTGAGAATATCTTTTTTCAAAAAAAAGGGAGTGCTTTTATAAATTTGCGTTCCCAAAACTATCATAAACAATAGAAACATTTGGCTTTTATTTTATAGGGATTTAAAAATTTATGGTTCATATGTTTCAATATTTAAAAGGAGGAAAATTACTTTTCCTCCTTTTAAGTTTACCAAATATTCTCAGAATCATAAACTAAAACTTTTTCCCATAAGGCTTCGGATTCTTCTATAAATATTTTATGAGCAGGTTCCACTTGATAGTTATCTTGATCTTGTTTATTTAAAAAACTTAAAGCCAAACAATAGGTATAAGTTGCGTCAATAACTTGTCTATATGTATTTGCAGGAATTCCTAAATGCTTGTTCTGAACAAATTCAGAACACTCAATAAACTTTGTTAAAGACGTTTCAAAAGCTGTTCTGTGCGATTGATTGTTTGGTTCTTTCAACCAAAAAAAGACAGTATGTCTAAAATTTTCACTTTTCATTTTAAAAAATATTAATGTAATTCAAGTTGCTAGTTAAATGATTTGTTTAATTGCACTCCGAATACA
>CAXBNH010000153.1:0-7038 GCA_963976905.1 uncultured Algibacter sp. | reverse complement strand
TGCCTTAAATGTGGCGGCCATGGATTTACGAGCCGATCTAACAAAACTTTTTAAGGTTTTTGAGTATCAGGCATGGGATAAAGGACTTCAATTTGAATTCAAGTTTTTACCCGATAAGGATTATAAGTTTTTATTGCTAGGGGATATTACCCGTATCCAGCAAGTTCTTATCAATTTAATCAACAATGCAATAAAATTCACAAATAATGGTAAAATTTCAATTACCGTTGACCAAACCGTAGAACACGATGATGATCAAATCGTCACTTTTTATGTGAAAGATACAGGCGTTGGGATGCGCCACGATGAAGTGCTTAAAATTTTTGATGCTTTTAATTATGGCGAATCTTTTACTACCCAACATTATAGAGGTGCTGGTATTGGTCTGGGCATAGCCAATCAATTGGTAAAATTAATGGGCGGCGAACTGAAAATTGAAACGAAGGAAAACGAAGGCTCTATTTTCTATTTTAGCTTGCAATTAAAAAAGACCTTAAATTTAAAAGTTGAAGATCTAGAATCCAAAAATCTTTTGCTCAATAAATTTGATTACAAGTTTAGCGTGCTTGTTGCGGAAGATAACCAAATGAACCAAAAGGTCATTAAGTTTTTATTGGAACAGCAAGGCGCAGACTGTACATTTGCCAAAAATGGTTTGGAGGCTGTAAAGCTTTTTGATGTGCTTGATTTTGATATGGTTTTTATGGACATCTATATGCCAGAAATGACAGGATATGAAGCCACAAAATTAATTAAAGAAAGCAAAAAATATGCTGAAAGTAGTGTGCCCATTATAGCAGTATCTGCAAGTGCTTTTGAAGAAGATATAGCCAATGCAAAATTGGTAGGTATTGATGACTTTTTGGCAAAACCCATTGAAGTTGAAAAACTAAAAACACTATTGGTAAAATATGCCCCACAAGGCATTTCAGAAGATGCTGTTTTGCCTATAAAGCGGCAACCACACTAATCTCAACATTCACATCTTTTGGCAGTCTGGCCACTTGAACGGTCTCTCTCGCAGGGGCAGTTGCCTCGTTAAAATAGCTACCGTAAATGGTATTGATTTCCGAAAAATCATTCATATCGCTAATAAAAATGGATGTTTTTATAACGTTATCAAAAGTCATATTTGCGGCTTCAAGAATGCTTTTTATATTTTGCATCACTTGGTGGGTCTCATCTTGAATGGTCTCCAAAATAAGCGCACCTGTTTCTGGATTAATAGCAATCTGTCCAGAAGTATAAAGCATATTTCCGCTTAAAACGGCTTGATTGTATGGACCAATGGGAGCTGGGGCTTTTTGGGTTGTGATTATTTTTTTCATGGGATGAAGCACTTTTATATTTTAAAATTTTAACAATTCTTATTAAGCTTAATTTGTAAGATTTACAATTGCCTATCAGGTTGCAAACGTTTTTCGTATTTAAGATCTTTAAGAAGACTGGATTTGATGCCAATAAAGAAATTCCATGATTGATAGGTTCCAAACGGAATCCAACTGAAATTCATACGCCAGCTTAACAAATCGCGTTCAAAAGTAAACTGCGTATAGGTAAAACCTTTATTTTTGAAATCGTAACCAGAAGACGCACCAAAACTCCATTTGGGAGATAATTCAATATCTCCAGAAAACATTAAAGAATGTGATGAAATCTCGTTTTGGCGTCTGGAATTATTGTAATTTACAGCATAGGCAAGTCGTAAATTCCACGGTATTTTATAGTTGTAAAATTCACTCGGTACATCATCTTCCTCTTTTTCATCTTGATTGGCATATCTGTCACTTGAAAAATCTTGCGACTCACCAAACATGTCATCATCACGTCCGCCACTAGCGGTGTTGTCTTCACGTGGGTCTTTATCTTTGTTTTTACTGTCCTTACTTGAAAAAGAATAGCTTGTGGTTAAATTGGCACTGGTAAGCCTAAATAAACTGCCACCATTATCAATATTGAATGTGTTGATTTTTCTATTGTTATTGTCCAGCGCATAAGGATCCAAGGTAGCACCAAAATTCACGCTCATTTTATTGTTGAAAAATTGAGTGCCACCACTCATTCTTACAGGGCTCCATTGTAGGGAATCGCCAGCAAAATTATATGAGGTTGAAAAATTCAAATTATTGAGCAGCACTACTTTTTTGGGTTCGGTAGCGGTACTATCCCTATCCCTTACTTTAGCTTCAAGATTGTTGGAAACGGCTATGCCCATAGAGCTAGAAAAATTTTGTCCAGGCGTTCCAAATACACCACCTTCAAATCGGGTATAATCCACATCTTTAGTGGTTAAACCATCGGCACTAACCACTTCGTAGGTATCATAATATTTATCAAAAGCGGGGTTGATATTATAACTTATAGAGGGACGTATCACGTGCCTGATCGCTTGTATTTTTGGATCTTTGCCTTCTTTTTCAAAACTTTTTGTGCCGTAAACGGTAGTTCCTAAACTGGTACTGAAATTATAAGTTCTAAAAGCATCAAAACCGTTTATGTCTTTGGTAACAACTTCTTGGTTTATGTCATCATAATACCTTTCAATGGTTTTTAGTGTCCAAACTTCATTATAACTGGCACTGGCACTTAAGCTAAAAAACTTAAATACTTTAAAGTTGGTGCTTAATGGAATGCTGTGTTGCATCCCGATTTCGGCATCATCAAACATTTCTTTTTTAAAGAATAAAGAATCTGTTGTTTGAAAACGGTTTTCGCCACGCGTACTATACTGTAAGTTGATGTTTTGGATAATCCCTTTTTTGCTTCCTGTTTTGGGCGCAAAAGGATAAATTCTGCCTACACTGGCTTGCAGTGTTGGCAAGGTCATGTTGATTTGTTGGGTATTGGTATTTTGGGAATGCGTGGCAGTAAGGCTTAAATTGACTTCTGGTGTACTTTGAAATGTTTTTGAGTAGGATACAGAAGATGCCAATGTATTATTTAATCTGTTGGCATTATTACTTTGATTTATAGAGGTTTGGTAATATTTGCTACTCCCTAAATTTACCGAGGCAGAAAATCTTGAGTTTGGGCTCGATTTGCCATCCTTACTATGCGACCATCTGATATTGTACAAAGTGGATTTTGAGTAATCAGGAAAACCACGTTCACTTCGTATCAAGTTTTCATAGCGAAAGGAGACATTCCCCCTAAATTTATAACGCTTTACATACGAACTTTCGCCCCGCAGGCCATAACTGCCATTGGTGTAGTAATCGCCCAAAATAGCTAAATCCACATGCTCGTTAATGGCAAAATAATATCCACCATTTTGTAAAAAATAACCACGGTCGTTCTGTTCTCCAAAACTGGGCAGCAAAACCCCAGAGGTGTGTGTTTCAGATTGCGGAAAAAAAGCAAATGGCACGCCAATAGGCGTGGGAACATCATAAATAAACAGATTGGCCAGTCCGGTAACGATTTTTTTACCGGGCACAATTTTGGCTTTCCGAAGTTTTATGTAATATTCGGGATCATCAAGATTTTCTGCCGTGGTATATTTGGCGTTTTTTATAAAGTAAACAGAGTCGTTTTCTTTTTTTGTGATGGAGGCAACAACCTTGCCTTCGCCTTGTTCGGTAACGGAATTAAAAATAAGCGCCTTTTTACTTTCGGTATTGAAAATGATAGAATCTGGTTCCACTACTTGCTGGCCTTGGGTAAAAACGGGTGCTTGGGTATATTCACCTAAAGAATCTAAAATCCCTTTGGCAGAAACTTCATTTTTACTGTAGTCAATAACAATGCTTCCTGCTTTTATATTGATGTCGCCATAGGTTATATCCGCTTCGTTGTAAAGATACATTTTTTGAAGCTTCTTGTTAAAAGACGTATAATCAATGGCTTTGTATTCTACAATATTTTCTAAAAATTCCTTTTTTGGCGTGATGGAATCTGTTAATGTAGAATCTTGGCTTTTTTCAGAAACTTCAATGGGCGTAACCAAGCTGTCTTTTTGAATAATGACAGTCTCTTTTTTTTCAGGCTCTATAGTAACACTTCTTTTATTTGTGTCTTGTGCTGAGCTATACATGTTTATAAAAACTGTAAAACTTAATGCAAAAAGTAAGTGGAAGTTGTTTGTACGCAATGCTTTTAAGTGTATTTTTGTAAAAGTATGGCTCGGTTTTTGAAAAGCCAAAATTACATATATTTTTTTGGGATTATTTACTATTCATCCAAAAATTTAGAATTAAACTGAAACTCAATTTATTTGGGTAATAAATCATATAAATTAGTCGTTAAACATCTATGCAAACGCACAAAGTATCCCTTTTCGTATCCTTTATTTTAGTATTAACGTTTTCTTCATTTGCAAACAATGACGTACCAAAGCAGCCTGAAAAATTTGTAGTGGTGCTGGATGCTGGACATGGAGGGAAAGACCCTGGTAAGTTTTCAAAATATGGCTACAAAGAAAAGGATATTGCTTTAAAGATAGTTTTGCAAGTTGGCGAAATACTTGAGAAAAACAAAGATATCAAGGTAATATATACCCGTAAAACAGATGTGTTTATAGAACTAAAAGACCGTCCTAAAATAGCGAATAAGGCAAAAGCAGATTTGTTTGTGTCAATTCACTGCAATGCCCACCATACAGAGGCATATGGAACTGAAACCTATGTTTTGGATGTTGGCAACACCAACAGAAATTCTGAAGTTGCCAAAGCAGAAAATGCTGTTATTTTTTTAGAGGATGATTATGAAAAGCATTATGGAGGCTTTAACCCTAATTCGCCTGAATCTTTGCTTAGTTTGTCTTTAGCGACAGAGGAATATACAGATCAAAGCATTTTGTTGGCAAGTCTAATTGAAGAAAATTTCTCAAATAAACTTAAAAGAAAAAGTAGAGGGGTAAAACAAGCCAGCTTGTGGGTAATACACCAAACAGCTATGCCAAGCGTTTTAATTGAAACAGGCTTTGTGACCAATAAACATGAAGGGTCTTATTTGAATTCTGGAAAAGGGCAATTAGAGATTTCTGCCTCTATTGTTGACGCTATTTTAGATTATAAAAAAGTCATCGGTCAAAATATTGGCGACCATGTTTTAATAAGTGAGGAAATAGCCGTAGAAAACAGCAACCAGATAACTCAAACCACTCAGCAGGTTTTTGATGACATTGAATTTAAAGTACAGATTGCTGCAAGTTCAAAAAAAGTAGCTTTAAAGTCTTATAACTTTAAAGGGTTGGATGCCATTTCTCTCGAAAAACAGGGCAATCTGTATAAATATTATTATGGAAACACCTCAGATTATAATAATGTCCAATCCTTAGAAAAAACTGCAAAAGCCAAAGGGTACATTTCTAGTTTTATTGTAGCTTTTAAAGAAGGAAAACAAATATCCTTGAATGAAGCGTTAAAAAGTCGCTCTAATTAAGGACTTTCTTTTTTAAATTTGTTAAAATTTGTTGCACACAAACCATCGGTTTTAAAATAGATTTATTTAAGCCGAATTTGTAAAAAATATATTTTCCCCAAATAAAAACGAATAAAATCAATAGATGAAACTATCAAAAGAAACTAAAACAGGCATATTAGTATTACTAGGAATTCTGCTATTTATTTTTGGGTTTAATTATTTAAAAGGAGAAAATTTACTTGAGACTTCTCGAACTTTTTATACAGAATATGATAACGTTGAGGGATTGGTAGTCTCAACACCCGTTACTATTAGCGGCAAGACAGTGGGCAAAGTAAAAGATATTTCATTTAAAGAAGATGGTTCTGGAAAGCTACTGATAACCCTACTTGTTGATAATGATTTTGAGTTTTCAAAGAACAGTACCGCAGAACTATATGAAACAGGGCTTATTGGAGGAAAGGCCGTTGCCATCATACCGGTTTTTGATGGTGCTGAAAAAGCTAAAGAAAACGATTTTCTTAAAGGTTCTATAAAAGCTGGGTTAACCGAGTTGGTAAACCAAAGGCTAACACCATTGCAGGGCAAAATAGAAGCTGCCATGGTAAGTGCAGATTCTTTGCTAATTAATGTCAATGATGTTTTTAATGAGAAAGCTAAAACAGATTTAAGGGCTAGTATAGCCGGTTTAAACGCCACCATTAGTTCTTTTGAAAAAACATCCAATTCTTTAAATAAAATACTAGAGGGTAATCAAGAAAAAATAAGCAATGTAATAGCAAATGCAGACAAGTCATTGGCAAATTTATCTGAAATAACAGGTAGTCTTTCAGAAGCTGATTTAGGGAAGATTGTCAAGGATTTGGAAAATACACTTCAAAATTTCAATGGTATAATTGCCAATATGGAAAATGGACAAGGCTCTATGGGGAAACTTCTTAAAGATGAAGGTCTGTACAATAATTTAGAAGGCGCTTCTTTGCAGTTGGAACAATTGCTTCAAGACATGAAGTTGAATCCAAAACGTTACGTGCATTTTTCATTATTCGGAAAAAAAGCAAAACAGTACGATGCTGAAGGCAATGAAATAGAAGACCAAAACTAATTGGCTAAAAAATGAATTATTTGCCTAACATACTTTTTGCCATCGCGCTCATTATCGGGATTGGCTATTTTGCTAAAAACATAAAAAAACTCATCCGAAATATAAAACTAGGTTTGGATGTGGACGTAAGCGATAATAAAAAACAACGTTGGCAAAACATGGCCATGATTGCATTTGGGCAAAGCAAAATGGTACGTCGCCCCATTGCAGGCATACTGCACGTTATCGTTTACTTAGGTTTTATAATCATCAATATTGAAGTGCTTGAAATCATTATTGATGGGCTTTTGGGCACGCATCGTATATTTTCATTCATAGGAAAACCCTATTATATTTTAATAAACCTTTTTGAAATATTGGCCGTTTTGGTATTTGTTTCTGTTATTCTATTTTGGATTAGAAGAAACATCATTAAGCTAAAACGCTTTTGGAAAAAGGAAATGACCGCTTGGCCAAAAAACGATGCCAATTACATTTTATATTTCGAAATGATTTTGATGACCTTGTTTTTGGTTATGAACGCTACCGATGTTCATTTTCAAATCAACAATTCAGGAAATATCATCAGT
>CAXBNH010000152.1:0-7054 GCA_963976905.1 uncultured Algibacter sp. | reverse complement strand
TTTTGCTACCGAAAAGGTACGGCACATAACTTTTCTGGGTTCTAATTTGCCATTTACAAAATCTGGAGCTGTTGAAAACGATATTTTTTCTTGTGCTACAAAGTGATAGGGATTTGCTTTTATTTCTGCTTTTAGGTTTTTGATAGCAGAGGCATTCAAAAATTCACAAAAAAAGATACTTTCCCTATTGGAGCGATCTATACGTTTGACAACCAAATTTTCAAGGTTTTCCAAAACATAATTTTTTTCCTTTTCCTGTCCGCACCACCAGGAGGCTATTTGAGGTAGAATTAAATCTTCTTTTAAGAAATATTTACAGATAGCATTCATAAAAGGAATGAGCCCTGAGTTTTCCAAAACCCCACTACCAATAGGGTTTACAATAGAAACATTTTGCTGACGAATGACATCCAACAAGCCAGCGACCCCTAAATAGGAATCTTCCCGGAGTTCTAGAGGGTCCATAAAAACATCATCCACACGTCTTAAAATCACATCTACTTGTTTGAGTTCTTTTAAGGATTTCATCCAAACTTTACCGTTGCGCACCACTAAATCATTGCCGTAAACTAAAGGATATCCTAAAAAAGAGGATAGGTAAGCATGCTCAAAATAAGTTTCGTTATGTGGGCCAGGCGTTAAGATAACAATCGTAGGGTTCTCTTTGTTTTGTGTTGCTGCATCCACCAACATTTGATTGAAGTCATAAAAAAAGCTAGAGGGCTGTTTTACATTAATATCTTTAAAAATATCGGGAAGCACCCTACTAATGGAATATCTGTTTTCTAAAGCATAGCCCATGCCCGATGGTGCTTGTGTTCGGTCGTTTACCACCCATATACGGCCATCTGGCCCTCTAGATAAATCTGCGGAATGTATTAATAAGTTTTTGGAGGTTTTATATTGAATTTGGTCGCATTGTCTCAAAAAACCACGGTGAGCATAAACCACTTCTTGCGGAATGATACCGTTTTTTATGAGTTCACGCTTGCCGTATATATCCTTCAAAATCAAGTTCAATAATTCAGAACGCTGCTTGATGCCTTTCTCAACGGTTTCCCATTCATTTTGGGAAAGAATAAATGGCACAATGTTTAAGCCCCAAGTGCGGTTCATACCTTTTGGGTCGTTATAAACATTATAGGTTACCCCATTTTCATCCATGAGCCAATCAATTTCATTTTGTTTGGCTATTAGCTTTTCGATTCCCAATTGGGAAAAATTGCTTAATAATTTTTCCCAATTGGGATTGATGAACATATTGGTTTTTAATACCTCATCATAATTTTTTACACCAGAAAAATAATTTTTGAATAATATATTTCTATCTACAATCATATCAACTAACAGTATATTATTTTTTTCTTAGGTCTAGGATATATGGAAATTCAAAGTTTATGGGGAGTTCTTTATAACTGAATTTTTTGGAACTGCCTTGTTGTTCTACTTTTTTGGAACTCTTACCACCTTGATTAATGGTTTCTTTCTCCACAATATCGCCTTGCGTATGGCCAAATTCCCAAAAGCGATTGATTCTTCTGGATTCTGCTTCATAACTATTTACAGGATAGCTGTCATAAGATCGTCCGCCGGGATGTGCCACATAATAGGTGCAACCACCAATGGAACGTTTGTTCCAAGTATCCACAATATCAAAAACCAGAGGCGTGTCCACCCCAATAGTTGGGTGCAAAGAAGAATATGGATTCCAAGCTTTATAACGAATGCCAGCAACATATTCGCCTTTAATACCCGTGCTATTCAATCGTACTTTGATACCGTTGCATGTCAAAATAAAACGCTCTTCAACAAAATGTTTTACTTTCACTTGAATACGTTCTACAGAGGAATCTACATATCGAGCCGTACCACCACCCGTCATTTCTTCCCCCAGAACATTCCATGGTTCAATAGCGGCCCGTAACTCTAAATGGATGTTGTTGATTTCTAACATGCCATGTAAGGGAAATCTAAATTCAAAAAACGGATTGAACCAATCTTCTTTAAATTTATAACCAGCTCTGTTGAGTTGCTCCACAATATCCTTGATATCTTCCCTTACATAATGCTCGATTAAAAACTTATCGTGTAATTCGGTACCCCAACGCACTAATTCGTGTTCGTAAGGTTTTTTCCAAAACCATGCTACCAAAGTGCGCACTAAAAGGTTTTGCATCAAGCTCATTTGTGGATGTGGAGGCATATCAAACGCACGGAGTTCTAAAATGCCTAGCCTTCCCGATGACGAATCTGGAGAATATAATTTATCGATACAGAATTCTGCACGGTGAGTGTTTCCTGTTAAATCGGTCAATAAATGACGGAACAATCTATCGGTCAACCAAAAAGGGACTTCGCCATTTTTAGGTATTTGACTGAAAGCAATCTCCAATTCGTATAGATTTTCCATTCGGGCTTCATCAATACGTGGCGCTTGACTGGTAGCCCCAATAAAAGCGCCAGAAAATAAATAGGAAAGCCCTGGGTGGTGTTGCCAAAACGTCAATAAACTTCGTAATAAACTGGGTTTGCGCAATAAGGGACTATCAGCAGGCGTGAGGCCTCCCAAAGTTACGTGGTTTCCGCCACCCGTTCCTGTATGCTTACCATCCAACATAAATTTTTCAGTTCCTAAACGTGCTTTTTTGGCGTGTTCATAAAGTTTTAAAGTATTGTTTGTAAGTTCTTCCCAGTTTTTAGCGGGATGCACATTCACTTCTATCACGCCCGGATCTGGCGTTATTTTCATGGATTCCAATCTATGGTCTTTCGGTGGATCGTATCCCTCTAAAATAATAGGAATGTTGAGTTTTTTGGCAGTAGCTTCAATGGATGCTATTAAATCTAAAAACTGTTCCGCAGCATCCAATGGTGGTAAAAAGAGGTACAATTTACCATCTCTTATTTCAGAACATAAGGCTGTTCGGATGAAATATTTATTATCTCCTTTTGCACCGTGAGCCTCCACATTTTCATAACGTTCTGAAGCTGTTTTTTTAAAGCTTGGAAACCTTCCTTTTGTTGAAAAATTATCTGGTTCGTATTTAGGGAATTTACCGTGCTTCGGTTTTTTTATTAACGAATCTAATGGCAATCTTAAACCAACGGGGGAGTTTCCCGGAATTAAAAACAAATGGTTTCTTCTGAAGTTCCAATCACTTGTGTACCAAGTTCCTTGGGAATTATTTAGCGGCAATACATAACCAACCGCTTTTGATTTACCGTCTTTTAATATTTCTTTTAATTTGTTTTTTACCAGTAAAGCGCCATCTTCTTTTGTGGGATCCACATCGATGGGTAATTTGCCTTCTTCCCACATAAAATAAAAAGCATCTTCATAAGTGGGAATGATGTTTTTATTAGTGATGCCCAAATGTTTGGTAAGCGTTTCCAAGAATTTTTTATCGGCATCTTTTGGAACTTTTGGGTTATCAGAAAAGAGAGATAATAATTTTTTGTTGTGCCAAATATTCCTGCCATCTTTCCGCCAGCATATCTCTATTTGCCAACGTGGTAAAGGTTCTCCCGGATACCATTTGCCTTGTGCTTGGTGCAATACCGCACCTTTTCCAAATTCATCATAGAGTCGTATAGCTAAGTTTTTAGCGAGTTCTCTTTTGTGAGGGCCGTCAGCGTCGGTGTTCCATTCGGGAGATTCCATATCGTCAATAGAAACAAAGGTAGGTTCACCTCCCATGGTCAATCGTACATCGCCTTTTTCCAGTTCTTTTTCGACTTTAAAACCTAATTTATAAATGGCGCTCCATTGTTCTTGGGTATAAGGTTTTGTTACTCTAGGTGATTCAAAAATCCGTTTGACCGAATTTTCAAAAAAGAATTCCGTTTCGCAAACATCAGACATTCCCGAAACTGGGGCGGCACTTTCAAAAGAAGGTGTGCAAGCCAACGGGATATGACCTTCCCCAGCCAATAGCCCTGAAGTAGCATCAAACCCAATCCACCCTGCACCAGGTAAATAGACTTCTGCCCAAGCGTGCAAATCGGTAAAATCTTCTTCTGGACCAGATGGGCCATCCAATGATTTTTCATCAGACTTTAATTGTACTAAATAGCCCGATACAAAACGGGCACCAAACCCTAGATGTCTCAATACTTGCACAAACAACCATGCATAATCCCTACAAGAACCATTTTTTTGCTTAAGGGTTTCTTCGCAAGTTTGTACGCCCGGATCCATCCTTATGTTGTAATTTAAGTGCTCATATATTTTCCGATTGATATCGATTAAAAAATAGATTGTTTTTCGTGGCGTATAATCAATGATTTTCAAAAAATCCTTTAGTCGCTTGCCCTTATCTGTAATTTCCAAATAGGGCAACAGCTCCTTTTTTGTGGTCTCTAAATATTCAAAAGGATATTCCTCGGCATATTCTTCAACAAAAAAATCAAACGGATTGATGGTTTTCAGATCGGCTATAATTTCAACATCAATAGAAAGTTCTGTTGTTTTATCAGGAAAAATCAACCGTGCCAAATAATTCCCAAACGGGTCTTGCTGCCAATTGAAAAATTGGTTTTCAGGAGTGATTTTTATCGAATAGGCCTCAATGGGTGTTCTACTGTGTGGCGCAGGCCGAAGCCTAAAAATATGTGGAGATAACGATACAGGTCTATCGTATTTATATTTAGTTTTATGTGAAATTACTATTTTTAACGCCATTTATAGTATGTTTAATAAAGTACAATTTAAGTGTTTTTTAATTGAAAAAATGTAGCCTCACTTTAAAAAAATAAAAGAATACCAAATGCTTATTTTTTTTATGTCAAAATTATTATTTCTACATTTAGGAAGCTCTTTTTTTATTGTATAAAAAAACGCAAAGTCAAGAAAGGGAGGGTTTGCTGAATAGTAAAAAAATAAAACTAACCTGTTGGGTGTCATTCAATATTCTCATTACAAAACCTTGCTTTCATCTAAAATATTAGCCAATTAATTCCAAAATGTCAGTCTGAGCTTGTCGAAGACTCAATAAAATATTACTTCGATAGGCTGAGTGCGACACATAACATTTTTTTGCAAAGAAAATTATAATTACACCCAAATGTTAAAACTACCTTTTAAAGACCCCAAATATATTTCCGTTTAATATGCCCATGACTTCATCTACTGTGGCATAATTAACATCACCTTCATAAGTATGTTTTAATGCACAGGCCGCACTGGCAAATTCCATGGATTTATAATCATCAAATTCTTGAAGCCCATAAATCAGTCCAGCTGCAAAAGCATCACCGGTGCCTATGCGGTCTATGATATGCGTGATGTCAAAATCACTTGTTTCCCTAAACTCTTTACCGTTCCACATTCTGGCTCGTATTTTATGCCATGAGGAATTTATGGAGGTCCTAATTTTATCAAATACTTTGTCAATATTTGAAAATTTTGACATCAGTGCTTTGCTGGCTTCAATAAAATCTTCGTTGGAAAATGAATAGTTAGTTCCTAAAACCTCGTTTATTTCATTGATGCCACCAATAAAAATGGTAGAGTACGAAAGCAAGTCATTTAAAACATCTTTGGCATTTTTGCCATATTTCCATAGCCCACTTCGGTAGGTTGGGTCTGCCGAAACTTCAATGCCTTTTTCTTTAGCCAATTTCAAGCCTTCCTTTAAGGTTTCGTAGCCGCCTTTGCAGAGTCCGGGTGTAATGCCTGTCCAATGCAGCCATTTGGCTTTTGCTAAGGCAAACTCCCAATCGACCATACTCGGTTGGATTTCAGAAAAAGAAGAATGGGATCTGTTATATGAAATGGAACTTGGACGCATTACGGCGCCAACTTCAAGAAAATAAACACCAAGAGGTCTGCTAGAGCGTACAATCGCAGAAGTACTGACACCAAATTTCCGTAAAAATGAAATGGCCGTATCTCCAACAAAATCGTTGGAAACACAGCTGATATGCTTTACATTCCCTCCAAAATTGGAAATGGAAATTCCTACATTCACTTCAGTACCGCCAAAGTAAAATTCCAATAAATTGGCTTGAATGAATTTTTTGTTTCCCTCAGGCGATAAACGCATTAAAACTTCTCCAAAAGTGATGATTTGATCCATATGACAGTGCTTGTTTTTATAAATATAAAGTTTTCAATTTTATAAATTATAGCTTTCTCAAAAAAATATTCTGCTTATGTAGATCAAAGTTTAATTTCATGTCAAAAAATAGTTGCTTAAATAAGGTTGTCCAATACGAAAGATAATTTTCCTATTTTTAAAAGTTTTATAAATATATCATTCTATGAATTCTCTAAATCGAGTATTTCTAATTCTATCCATAGCAGCGCTTCTTTTTAATTGTCAAACACATCCTTTTAAAGTGGTTTTTATGTGTTTTAGCGTAACATGATTAAAACTTAATTTAATATCGAGTTTCTATCCACATTTATTCGTAATTTTATATAGTATTAATTTTTTTTTTTTTTTTTTGAATTATTTGAAATAATAGTGGCACATATAGAATTCTGCCAACTTAATGTTTGCAATAGTTTTGCTATGTTATATAATATAAATATGTTTGTTCAACCGCAATTGTAAATATGTCTCCACAACAGTCTATAAAATCTTTTAAAACAAGGTTGATTCTTTCTTTTTGCACTATAATTTTTATGATTGCTGTTCTTTTTATTGGGTATTATTATGTAGATAAAGTTGATGGACATATATTTTTAAAGAATAATTATGTAAACGCATCGCTTATCATTTTGATAGTGATTGCTGTTTTTGTACTTATAAATTTTTTGGCAGATCAATTGATTCGTGACCTAAGATCTTTAAACTTAAAAATCAAGAGCCAAACAAAGGAACTGGAAGAAACTTTAGAAAAGTCGGTTAAAAATGCAGAGAACAAAACAGTATATCTGGCAAATATGAGCCATGAAATACGTACACCGTTAACGGCGGTAATGGGTATGATCAATATGCTCAAACAAAGTGAATTGGACATTGACCAGCGTGTGCAACTGGAAATTGCTGAATATAGTTCTGAGCATTTGATGCAGCTGGTAAACATGATCTTAGATAACTCTAAAGTC
>CAXBNH010000151.1:0-7064 GCA_963976905.1 uncultured Algibacter sp. | reverse complement strand
AGAATACGTTTTGACAAAAACTTAGCCCCAATCCCCTTTGATTGGGGCTAAGTTTTTGTCAAAACGTATTCTTGATACGCCATAATCATCTTCAGCATTCACAACATAAATATATTCATCGCCATCCTTTAAAAACCCAGCACCATCTTGAGCACCAACCAATCTAAAACCATTAGTGAGCACATCTGTGGAACTTATTAAAGAGAAAGCTTTCACAGAGCTAAAACCAGCTTGAATATTAACTAAAGGAGCTAATAAAGATTTGTTTGAAAACATGCTTTCAGCTGGCGTAAAGTCTTCGCCATTTTCACCATCCATGCCATCGGCCCCATCTTTACCATCAATACCGTTAATACCATCTTTGCCATCTTCCGGAGAGCAATTTGTCAATAAAGCACTGCTTAATGTGACCATAAGAAACAATAATACTGTTTTAAATAATGTGTTCATTTTTAAATTTTTTGGTTATTTATTTTTGAACAAATTTATAGTCACATTATTGAAAGCTTGTTAAGCCATTGATGTTGTTTGTTTAACTAATGGTTAGTGTAAGGTTAAATATGTTATCACAACATTAATTGGCATTGAACAACAAACGAAGAAATTTAAAGCGGTTGCCCAATTGTAAAATTTTACAATTGGGCAACCGCTTTAGTTTACAAGAAATTGTTTTGGGTTATATTAGGACTCTATCCGTTTTAACTGCCGACTGATTTTTTTAATGGCAGATTCAATAGACGCTTCGGGTTCTATAATATTGAATTCGCCCCAAAAATCAGGATCTGAAAAGCCAGAAGCCTTATCGCTTAAAATAGCGGTTGGTTTTAAACGTTCTTTTGGGGTGTCAATACCTGTTTTATTTTGTTCCCAATCTGTAACGGCCATTTCGCTACTTAGGTTATAAACACTGTTAAATAGTTTGTTTTTCCATTTTACTTTAAAGGTTAATGCGATGTTGCTGTAGCCATAATGCCATTTGCCATTTTTGATTCTGTAGTCCACCCGATACGCGGCTTCAGTAGGGTAGGCGTCCACTCTTTTTGGTTTTTTTTGTACAAACATTTTGCCGGTCATAATTTTATCGGTTACGTTCAATTTGTAAACTGCACTAATCAATGCCAACGACTGGGTATCTATATAAAGTTTGCCATAATACAAAGGGTAATCAATATCTGGACGCTGTTTGAAATCAATAACGTAAACCTCATTATTGTTCAGTAGCGAGGTGTTTGTGTACTTAAAGATATAATCAGACAGATTATCTTCGTTGAAAATAAATTCTGGGTATTTCATCATGTCTGTGTACAAATTGCTAAAAGGACCGCCCTGAAGTTTTAAAGCTAAGGTGTCAAGTCTAGAATAGTCGGTACTTTTTCTAGCTTTAATGAGTTTTACTGCATCATTTTTGCTTGATTTTAAAGGTTGCTTGTAAACTTCAACTACGGCTTCAGATAAGGAGGCGTTTCTATTGCGCTTTTTTATGGTCTCTCTGTAAAAAGCCGTCATAATGGCGTGGTCATTATAATAATTGTCGCCTTTCTTTTTCAAGGTTTTCCTTACCAATTCCTCTGCATCTTTTATGGCATTCAAATTAACTTCGCTTAATTTTATGATAGACTCTTTTAAATAAATTGTATTGAAAGGATCTTTCAGTTCAGGTAAAGACACGTCAAGGTCATTATAACCCAAATGGGAAATTGAAATTTTATTACTTAAATATTTTTCGGGGACTTTAATTGAAAACTCGCCATCCGTATTTGTTATTGTGCTGATGTTGGAACCCTTTATGTTCAAATCAGCATATATCAAGGGCTTTTTTGTTTGTTCATCTAAAATGATGCCTTTAAATTCCGTAAGCGTTTGTATGGTTTGTTTAGGGGTTTCTTGTAAAGCATGAGCGTTTTCGTTATATCCAAAAGAGCCTAGTATCATTATGAAAGTGATTAGGAGCGCCCTGTTTTTATTTAAAATGAATGGTTTCATAGCTTTAAGGTTTTGAAAGGAAAAATTAATCCTAAGTTATTGATTTTTAGTGTTAAAATCAAATATTTGGCGGTAAATATTTATTTAAAACCTTGTTAAATAAATACTAAAAGAATCTGACACATTAATAAATTGCAAAAGGCATTATCTTTACATAAATTTTTCAGTATAATTATGCTTACAGAATCTATCGTATTTAAAAAAACGGGCTATTTCTCATCACTTATTTGTGATTATTTAGATGAAAAACCAGAATTGAAAGTATTTTATAACCGATACCCAAATCTTAAAAATTTTAAAGCGCAGATTGAAGAAAAAGCAGAAAGTTTTGATGAGAAATCAAGAGCTATTTTAATTTCCGTTTTAAAAAAGCAATACCAGAATTTAGATGTTTCAGAATTATCCAGCCTTCATATAGATTTATTAAAAGAATCCAATACGTTTACCATTACCACTGGTCACCAACTAAATTTGTTTACAGGCCCGCTGTATTTTCTTTATAAAATAGTATCCGCCATTAACCTTTCAAAAACATTAAAAACCAAATATCCAGATTATAATTTTGTACCTGTGTATTGGATGGCTACGGAAGACCATGATTTTGAGGAGATCAATTATTTCAATTTCAAAGGAAAAAAAATCAGATGGAATAAAAAATCAAATGGTGCTGTTGGCGCATTGTCAACCGAAGGTTTGGAAGCAGTTTTTGAATTGTTTTCAAAAGAATTGGGAACCAGCAACAATGCGAAGTATTTGATAAATCTATTTAATAAATCTTATTTGAAACACGATAATTTAGCTGATGCCACACGTTTTTTGGCAAATGAATTGTTCAAAGATTATGGATTGGTCATTATAGACGCCAATGATGCTGAATTGAAAAAGCAGTTTGTTCCTTATATGGAAGATGAATTGTTGCATCAAACATCATTTAAAGAAGTTTCCAAAACCAGTGAACAAATTTCAAAAGAAGGTTATAATTTTCAAGTAAATCCGCGGGAAATAAATTTATTTTATTTGGATGAAAATTTAAGAGAACGCATTGTTTTTGAAGACGACATTTATAAAGTTATAAATACCAAAATTTCTTGGAGCAAGATTGAACTATTAAAACATCTCCATGATTTTCCGGAAAGTTTTTCGCCCAATGTCATCATGCGCCCCTTATACCAAGAAGTGGTTTTGCCTAACTTATGCTACATTGGTGGCGGTGGCGAACTGGCGTATTGGTTGCAGTTGAAAGATTATTTCAACAGGGTTAAAGTACCGTTTCCAATAGTATTATTGCGAAACTCGGTATTGCTCCAAACAGAAAATCAACATAAAAAACTGGATAATTTACATATTTCCAGTACAGACCTGTTTTTAAGACGCAATGCTTTTATCAATAAAAAAGTAAGGGAAATATCAAATATTGATATTGATTTTTCATCACAAATGAAACACCTAAAACAGCAGTTTCAAGATTTGTATCAATTGGCGGAACAAACCGATAAATCTTTTTTAGGTGCTGTAAAGTCACAAGAAGTAAAGCAATTAAAAGGCTTGGAGCATCTTGAAAAGCGTTTATTGAAAGCTCAAAAAAGAAAACTTTCTGATCAGGTTTTGAGAATGACCGATTTACAAAATGAGCTCTTCCCCAATCAAAATTTGCAAGAACGTAGCACTAATTTTTCAGAGTTTTATTTAGAATACGGTTCGGAATTGATACCAGTTCTTATAGAAGGTTTAGATCCATTGCAAGATGAATTTTTAATATTGAAATTGTAAATCATGCATAAATTGGATATCGATTTGATTGAAATGACGATGGACGTCATGAAATATACCATTGACAGAATTTCTATAACCCAACCAGAAATGGGGGTTCCAAAAAGTGCAGAAGCATTAAAAAAAATAGTAGGGGAAACTGTAACTAAAAAGGGCATTGGGGGCGAGGTGGCCTTCAATTTATGGAAAAAGCACTTAATGAAAGTGAACGTGCCTATAGACCACCCTCGTAACTTGGCATTTGTGCCGGCAGCACCCACCAGAGCTGCCGTGATGTTTGATTTGGTAACGTCGGCTTCCAGTATTCATGGTGCCTATTGGATGGAAGGTGCGGGCGGTATTTTTTGTGAAAATGAGGCCATGCAATGGCTCGTGTCGTTAACTGGACTGCCCAATGGTGCTTTTGGTGTGTTTACCAGCGGAGGCACTGCCGCAAATTTATCGGCTATTGTAACAGCAAGGGAATTTTGGCGAAGTCAAAACAAAGAAAACCAATTTGTAAGAGGACTCATAATTACATCTGTTGGTGCCCATGCTTCGGTTAAATCTATGGCCAAAGTGATTGATGCCGATGTTTTATTGGTAGAAACTGAAGATAGATTGGAATCAAGCTATGTTCACAAAGCTATAAGGGATCTGATGTACAAGATAGGCAGCGATTATTTGCCATTGTTGCTACTGGAGGAACAACCAATGCGGGCATTATTGACGATTTATCTGGAATAGCGACGGTTTGTGAAAATGAAAAATTATGGTTTCATGTAGATGCCGCTTATGGAGGAGGGGCTTTGGCAGCAGATTCGGTTAGACATTTATTTGACGGCATTGAGAAAGCGGACAGCATTACTATAGACCCACATAAATGGTTGTTTTCGCCTTATGATTGTGGGGCTGTTATTTATAAAAGACCAGAATTGGCAAAACAGGCACATACACAAGAAGGTTCTTATTTGGATATTTTTAATGATGAAGGTGCACAAGGGTTTAACCCGACCGATTATCAAATTCAATTGACCAGACGTGTTAGAGGGTTGCCACTTTGGTTTTCTTTAGCGATGCATGGAACGGACAAATACAAAGAGTCTGCGGAACGTGGTATAGAATTAGCTCAAATAGCTGGTAAGTTGATTGAAGACTTTCCACATGTGGAATTGGTAAGAACGCCTAGTTTGTCCTGTGTTTTGTATAGAAGAGTAGGTTGGAAACCTGAAGATTATACCCATTGGACTTACGAAAACCATAGAAAAGGTTTTGCTTTGGTAACACCCACAAAATGGAAAAACGGGAATACATATGAAACTGTTTCTCGTTTTTGTTTTATTAATCCAGATACTACGGAAAACGATATAAAAATGATTTTAGAGTCGATGTTATAAAAAAATAAAAAAATAAACACCTGCAATTCGTCAATATAAAATCTATTGTTATTTTTGCGCATGCAACATGACAAGGTACTTATTTTAGACTTCGGATCGCAATATACACAGCTTATTGCCCGTAGAGTTAGAGAACTCAACATTTACTCCGAAATTCATCCATTCAACAAAATTCCGTCAAATATTGAAGATTACAAGGCAGTGGTGCTTTCCGGTAGCCCATTTTCAGTAAGGGGCGAAAATGCTTTACACCCAGATTTATCTGAAATCCGTGGAAAAAAACCACTATTGGCCGTGTGTTACGGCGCACAATATTTGGCACATTTTTCAGGTGGCGAGGTAGCGCCTTCCAATACTCGGGAATATGGTCGTGCCAATTTATCTTTTATTAAAAGTAACGAACCGTTTTTCGCACATATCCACACAGGCAGCCAGGTTTGGATGAGCCATAGCGATACTATAAAAGAATTGCCAACAAATGGCGTATTGATAGCAAGTACACACGACGTTAAAAATGCAGCTTATAGAATAAATGGAGAGGAAACCTACGCCATTCAATTCCACCCAGAAGTATATCATTCTACAGATGGCAAGCAGGTAGTGGAAAACTTTTTAGTGCATATTGCTGGTTTAAATCAAGATTGGACACCACAGTCTTTTGTTGAGGAAACCGTGGAAGCCATTCAAGAAAAAGTTGGGAATGATAAAGTGGTATTGGGCTTGTCGGGCGGTGTGGATTCTACCGTAGCAGCCGTTTTACTTAATAAAGCCATAGGGAAAAATCTGTACTGTATTTTTGTGAACAACGGATTGCTTCGTAAAAATGAATTTGAAAGCGTTCTAAACCAATATAAAGGCATGGGACTGAACGTGAAAGGCGTGGATGCGTCCAAACGTTTTTTAGATGCCTTGGCTGGTATTGAAGACCCTGAGTTAAAACGAAAAGCCATTGGTAATGCATTTATCGAGGTTTTTGATGATGAAGCCCATCAATTAACCGACGTAAAATGGTTGGCCCAAGGCACTATTTACCCCGATGTCATCGAGAGTGTTTCGGCAACGGGAGGCCCTTCAGCTACCATAAAAAGCCATCATAATGTAGGTGGACTGCCGGATTTTATGAAACTTAAAATTGTGGAGCCACTTCGTGCTATTTTTAAAGATGAGGTAAGACGAGTAGGTGCTACTTTAGGCATTGATCCCGAACTTTTAGGGCGTCATCCTTTTCCAGGCCCAGGATTGGGGATTCGTATTTTGGGCGATATTACTGCCGAAAAAGTACGTATTCTTCAAGAAGTAGATGCTATTTTTATCAATGGATTGAAAGCGTGGGGACTGTATGATAAAGTTTGGCAAGCAGGCGCCATGTTGCTTCCCGTGAATAGCGTGGGCGTTATGGGCGATGAACGTACCTATGAAAAATGTGTTGCACTCAGGGCTGTTGAAAGTACCGATGGCATGACGGCCGATTGGGTAAATTTACCTTATGACTTTTTGCAAAAAACATCAAACGATATAATAAATAAAGTAAAAGGCGTTAATAGAGTAGTGTACGATATCAGTTCAAAACCGCCAGCTACTATTGAGTGGGAGTAATATTCCTACGTAAGTAGGGGTCTCATTGATAAGAGCAATAGACTTGATGGTGTGTTGCTATGTCAGTCTGAGCGCAGTCGAAGACATTGGAACTTTAGTTTAATAGCATTTCGACTGCGCTCAATGTGACACTTTGTTTTTTGTCATATACTAGAAATAGTTTATAAAAACAGATTTTTTTGTAATAGTTATTTTTGGCATGTTAAATGTTATCATTTTAAAAAGGATGTTGGTTTCATCCTTAACCCAAAAACAATCGTATATAAACTGACCTTTTATTATATTTATATCCAGCAGATAACAATACTATGAATAAATTTTTATTAGCATTTATATTAG
>CAXBNH010000150.1:0-7064 GCA_963976905.1 uncultured Algibacter sp. | reverse complement strand
GTTTTAATAGATACTTACAGCACTTTCAATTTCTATTTTGCGTATTTATGCAGTCAGTTATGCCGCATTTTAAAACTGAAATATGTGCCCATTCTACACGGCGGTAATTTACCCAATCGTTTAAAAAAGAATCCTAAATTAAGTAAGGACATATTCAATAAAGCTCATAAAAACATTGGGCCTTCATTATATATCATGGCATCCTTTAAAGGTTTTGGCTATGATAATGTGGTGTATATCCCCAATACCATCGAACTGAAAAACTATCCGTTTCAAAAGCGAACATTTGATAACATCCATTTGCTTTGGGTGCGCTCGTTTTCAAAAATTTATAATACTAATTTAGCTATTGAAATACTTTCTCTTTTGAATGAAAAAAATACAGATGCCACCTTGTGCATGGTAGGTCCGGAAAATGATGGCTCGTTACAAAAAGCTAAAAAATATGCAAAAGAATTAAATGTTGAGGTCAATTTTACAGGAAAACTATCAAAACAAGCATGGGTAACACGCTCACAGGATTATAATATTTTTATAAATACCACGAATTTTGACAACATGCCCGTAAGTATCATTGAGGCTATGGCATTGGGCTTGCCTGTAGTTTCAACCCATGTTGGAGGTATGCCTTTTTTAATAGAGAACGGGGAAGAAGGTATTTTGGTAGCTCCAAACCAAGCAGATTTGTTTGTGAAAGCCATAAAACAATTGCAGGCTAATCCAGATGAAACCTACAGAATGATAGCAAATGCAAGAAAAAAAGTGGAGATGTTTGATTGGGAAATTGTTAAAAAACAATGGTTTGGTATTTTGTCAGGATAAGAAAATTCTTTATATTTTTCAAAAATTAGTGAAATTCGTGGCTTAACATTTTAATGCATTTAGCTAGGTGTTTTGTGGTAAATGCTGCTTTCATAAAAAATTACTTACTATCTTTACAGTCTCTCAATTGTCACTCAAATCAATATGTCTAAAAAAGGGATCCATTTTAATATTTCTGAAAGGAAAGTATTGTTGCGGCTGTTTGATGTCGTTTTTATATTGGGTGTGCTGTATTTTTTAGGGAATACGTTTCATTTCAATTATTTCACGTTTACCAATGAAAACTGGAAATGGACGCTCGTTTTAGTGCTGTACATTTCTATATTCGGAACCATTTTTGAACTTTACGATCTACAAAAAGCAAGTAAGCTTGAAAAAGTGCTGGCAAATGTAGTGCTCACGGTTTCTGTAACGGTACTGTTTTATTTTTTAACACCTTTTTATACCCCTGTTTTACCAGAAAATCGCTTACAGATTCTCTATTTCTATTTGGCCATTTTGTTTGCGTTATCTCTTTGGAGGTTTATTTACATCACTTTTATTACTAGCCCAAGGTTTTATAAAAAAGTACTCATAGTAGGGGAAACTTCCAATATAGAAACTATTGTGGAGGCTTTTAATGATGCCGACCCAAATTATAAAATAACGGGTTTTATTAATTGTGAAATAAACAAAAGAGATAAAATTAAGTTTAAAGGCATAACGGAATATAGTCCTAAAGAAATTTATCAAGTGATTAAAGAGGAACATATTTCTGAGATCGTTATTGCCAGTTATAATTCTGAAAACATCACTTCAGAGATTTACAGAGATCTTATTACCTTGTTGGAGGGAGGGTTTCCCATTAAAGAATACACCCAAGTTTATGAGGAAATGACGCAGCGCGTGCCCGTTCAGTTTGTTGGAAAGGATTTTTATAAATATTTCCCTTTTAGCAGAAGTAACCAGAACAAAATGTACCTGTTTTTTCATCGCTTTTTTGATTTGTTGATTTCGGTTTTGGGTGTTTTGATAGGGGTGTTGTTTTTACCATTGATTTTGTTCGGCAATTTGATAGCAAACAGAGGACCGATTTTTTACACACAAGAGCGCATTGGTAAAAACGGAAAGCTTTTTAGGATTATCAAATACCGTACTATGGTTAAAAATGCAGAAACAGGTGGGGCGGTATGGGCAAAAAAGAATGATACTAGAATAACGCCATTTGGTAAGTTTTTAAGACATACAAGGTTGGATGAAATACCACAGTTTTTAAACATTTTAAAAGGCGATATGAGCATGATTGGCCCGAGACCCGAACGTCCGCATTTTGTTAAAGAACTCTCGCAAATACTTCCTTTTTATGAAACACGCCATATCATAAAACCAGGCCTTACGGGTTGGGCGCAAGTGAAAACCAAATATGGTTCATCCATAGATGATAGTTTGCTTAAGCTTCAATACGATTTGTATTATATCAAACACCGAAGCTTTTTTCTGGATGCCAACATTCTTATAAAAACCTTGAGCACCATTATCTTTTTTAGGGGACAATAGTTTCGTTGGTAGTCTCAGTTTACGGTCGTAGTTTTCAGTTTGTTTTTTCCGCTGTGAATCTCTGTGAAATAATCCATCCGTGAAATCCGTATCTAAAATTTTCAGAAGTTTTATTTTACATCTAAACATCTAAACATCTAAACATCTAACGTCTTCCCAAAAACCATATCAAATACACATAGCGTATAAAAAGTGCTATTAAAAACGGAATCAATCCAATACCAAAAACCTGTACGCCAATCATCCAATGCAAGGTCAATAGGCAGAGCAAAATCACTAAAAATTTCAGATACTTAATAAACCAAGCACTTGCTTTTTCTTTGAATAGTTGCCCGATAACCAAAATATTCAATGCACAGGCCCAAAGCAAATTATAATTTTGGTGTGTGCCCGTGTGGTCTGTTGCAAACCAAAGTAACAATACCACTATCCCGATAATTCCTGTAATAGTAAGTAGAGTAGCATCCAACCAAACGGTTTGCTTATTTTTTTTGAAGTCATTGTATGTGATAAAAAGCATCAAAAACCCAACAATTCCAAAAAGCATCAACGGACTCGTTAAAAAATTAGTGGGTTGTGGCGTACCTATTTTCTCATAAAGCACATTGGATTTTTTAACCAATTTTTCATCTGAATTTCCAAGGGTTGCCCGTTCAAAAAAAGCATGGATGTTTTTAGGTAAAAACATGTGCTGTTCGGGTGTAGCTTTTTTGTCTATCACAGAACCTAATGCAAGGTCAATCCCAAAACAGCCCCAAGAATTTCTGTTCAGGTTTTCATGAATCAAGGTTCGGAACGTTTTTTGCTCAAAACCATCTGGTTCATGAAAAACAATACTGTTTTTTGTAACCTCTTGAAGCACATCTTTGATTTTGGTAGCGCAATTATCATAAAAGAACTCATAGAGATACCTGCGGTTTTCAGGTTTCATATTGTTCAGTAAATAATCAAATAAATCTTGTTTTTCAGAAGAAGACAGATTTAAAACCTGCTCTTGAATACTTCTGTTTTGAGCGATGTAGCTTTCATAAAAATCTTCGTAGTAATTAGCCCCAATGAGATAATCCAGTTTTCCTTGGGCGAATTTTAAATAGAAATTTTCGGCTTCAAAATCATAAACACCATAATTAAAGACGATGTCTGTGCCTTTTACTTTATCTTTAATCCTAAACCCACTATGCCCAAAAGAATCGTTTAGTAAAGTACCTGGGCCAATGGTAAGCACACTTATTTCCGCTTCAGAAGATAGTATGTTTTGCTGGGCATGCACAAAAACAATCCAGTTAAAACAAACAACAAGAAGTATTTTTTTTAGCATATTTATTTTTGCGTTAATGATTTAACCTTTTTTACTTCATTGGTTTTTATGAACATTTTGCCATAAGCGTTATTGAGTTATTTTGGTATTCTGACCAAATAACCTAGTTGCCAATAACTATTCGCAATTTTATAGTTGCTTTAGATTACCTAAAACTACCAAAATCGATTTTCAAGGAAAACACGTTGGAATATAGTGCCACACTTTGGTCGCCAATATCGGTAAACGCATAGTCTATTTGGATGCCGTTGTATTTAAAACCCACACCAAAACTTGGCTGGAAACTTAAATTTTCGGTATTGTCTATTTGCAGCTCATTCTGAAAATTGCCCATGCCTGCACGTAAAAAAACCATGTCCACATAACCAAATTCAAAACCTAATGAGGGGTTGATACTGGCAAATGATGTTGAAATAATATCGTTGGTTTCAGCAAAGCGCATATTCAAATTCACGGAAGATAAAAGCGTGTAATCATAATTAAAATCAATCAATTTTGAAACACCTATTTGCAATTTCGGAATCGTGATTTCGGTGGTTTCTGGTAATTCTTGGTTTTGCCCTTCAATGGCATTTTGTATTTTGGCAAACTCTTTTTTATCAATGCTCCAAGCGTTGAACGTAGTGGTGATATCGCGTGCCATGATTCCGAATTTCCAATCGTTATCGCTTTTAAACTGAACACCCAAATCGAAACCAAAACCCCACGACGATGCAAAATCACCAATAATACGGCGGATTACTTTAGCATTCACACCAAAATTAAGCCCTTGAACGGGCAGGCTTCGGGCGTATGAAAACGTTAAACCATAATCGGCCGTTGAAAATAAACTGATACGGTCGTAATTGATATTTCCTTGGTCATCAATAAGTTGTGTGGTGTTCAAAATATCATCGACCGCAAACCGTATCAAAGAAATACCAACAACACTTTCCCTGTCCAAAGGCATGGCGTAAGCGGCATAATCGTAATTGGCAATATTGGCAAAGTAGCTGGAGTGCATCAGGGCCAATTGGTTGTCTTCAAGGTTTATAAGCCCGGCGGGATTCCAATACCCAGCATTTACATCGGAAGTGTTTGCGGTAACCGCACTACTCATGCCCAATGCAGCTGCATCTACGCCTATATTCATAAACTCATTAGAGTATTTTCTAACGGCTTGCCCTGAAACATGCGAAGAAACTATAATTAGTATAAGTATTGAAAATACCCTCAACTGCAATTTTTTTTTACAAAGATGCATATAATTTACAAACCTATAAACTTCAAATTACAATAGATATTGTTTATTAGTTGTTTTAGACTGAAATTGTTTGTTATTTTTACGGAAATAAATGTTTTTATGAAACAGCACATACCCAATGCCATAACCTTATTGAATTTACTCAGCGGAAGCATCGCTGCTATTTTTGCAGTAAACGGCCAATTTGTAACCGCTGCATTTTTTGTGTTTTTGGGCATCTTTTTCGATTTTTTTGATGGTTTTTTCGCAAGAAAATTAAACGTTCAAAGTGAATTGGGTCTGCAATTGGATTCTTTGGCAGATATGGTAACCAGCGGATTGGTGCCAGGCATTGTGATGTATAAGTTGCTGGAGTTGACCTTGGTTACTACTGAAACACCTAGTGATTGGGGCGCTGACCATTTAGATTTCAATATGCCGATGTTACCATTTATAGGCTTATTGATTACTTTGGGCTCAGCCTACCGATTGGCAAAATTTAATATTGATGAAGAACAACAAAGTTATTTTAAAGGCTTGCCAACTCCTGCAAATGCCTTGCTTATTTTGTCATTGCCACTTATCATGGAATTTCAGAATAGCGATGCTATGAACGCTATCATTCTTAATAAATGGTTTTTGATTGGTTTGTCGCTGTTTAGTTGCTACATTTTAAATTCCAACATAAAGTTGTTTGCCTTAAAATTTAAAAATTATAGATTTAAGCCCAATGCCACACGTTATATTTTTATTATTTTGAGTTTGGTAACTTTAATTGTATTGCAGTTTGCAGCCATTCCTATCATTATTTTGCTTTACATTTTCATGTCCGTTTTAGACAATTTAACGACCAAATAAAAATCAAATACTTATAAAATTATGGCATCAGGATTTTTTGCCCTATTGGATGATATTGCCGCTTTAATGGATGATGTGGTGGTCATGAGCAAAATTACCACCAAAAAAACAGCCGGTATTTTGGGCGATGATTTGGCCGTTAATGCCGAAAAAGCTACGGGATTTGTGTCTTCAAGAGAGTTGCCTGTTTTGTGGGCCATTACCAAAGGTTCCGCGCTCAACAAATTGATTATTTTGCCCATTGCCTTTTTGTTGAGTGCTTTTGCGCCTTGGGCCATAACGCTTGCTTTGGTTTTAGGTGGTGTTTATTTGGCTTTTGAAGGTGCGGAAAAAGTATATGAATTTTTTGTGCCACATAAACATGTGAAACCTGTTATTGTTGAAGAGATTATTTCAGAGGAAGATCAATTAGTTGCTGAAAAAAGCAAAATTAAATCGGCCATTTTTACAGATTTTATTTTGTCTGTTGAAATAATAATCATTGCTTTAGGAACGGTTTTAGGTCAAGACCTTTTGTTTCAAGTTTTGGTTGTGTCCATCGTTTCCATAATTGCTACCATTGGTGTTTACGGCATTGTGGCACTTATTGTAAGAATGGACGATCTGGGTTATAAACTGGTAAATTCAAGTAAAAAAGAAAAAAGCATTTCAAAAACCATAGGTAATTTTTTAATCAGGGCCTTGCCGATTGTTATTAAAAGTTTATCAGTCATTGGTACCATCGCTTTGATTTTAGTGGCAGGAGGCATTTTTGTGCACAATATTGATTTTTTACATCATTTTCTAGACATGTTACCTGCTATTTTGCAAGAATTTATTGTAGGGTTGTTGGTTGGTCTTTTGGCGTTTTTATTGGTCAAGCTATCAAAAAAAGCTGTTTTTATGCTAAAGAAATAAACCATTTTTTTAAATTTTAATGTGCTTTCTTGGCGAAAAATAATTTTTTGGTAAGTCAATAGTTTGTTGATATTCATTATCTTAGTGTGTTTATAATTTTTAGATACGTCCAACCATTAAATTCTTTATCATCATGAAAAAAATAATTTTAACATTAGCCATGTGTGTTGTTTTAGGCGCTTGCAAAGATAATCCCGTAAGCAAGAAAATTAACGAAACCAAAGACGGTATTACCAATGCGAGCAAAGCGGTAAAAGAACTCAACAAATTACAAGAGGGACTTACAGAACTTCAAGAAACCACGCCACTTACCAATGACGATTTAAAAGCTTGGTTGCCGGATAATGTAGCGGGCATGAAACGTATTGCCTATAAAGCCGGACAAATGGCCATGATGCAAATCGCTTCTAT
>CAXBNH010000149.1:0-7068 GCA_963976905.1 uncultured Algibacter sp. | reverse complement strand
CCTCCTGCAATCATGTCTGTGTTTATTGGTGAACAACTAACAAAGGTTTTGGAAGAGTTGGAAGGGGTTACCAAAGGGAAATTATCTCCTCAGGAAAAAACAGATCTAAAACTAAATGTGGTTGGAAAAATACCCGACGTATTGTTGGATAACACGGATCGAAACAGGACATCTCCATTTGCATTTACAGGCAATAAATTTGAGTTTAGGGCGGTAGGTTCTACGGCAAACTGTGGCAGCCCTATGGCGGTTTTAAATGCCATTGTGGCAAAGCAGTTAAAGGATTTTAAAAAGGAAGTAGATGCTTTGATAGATGGTAAAGGCTTAAAAAAAGACGAAGCGATTTTTAATGTCATTAGAGAATATATCAAGTCTTGTAGAAATATATTGTTTGAAGGTAACGGCTATGGCGAAGCTTGGGAAAAAGAAGCTAAAAAAAGGGGGTTGAGCAATCATAAAACCACTCCAGAAGCATTAAAAGCTAAAATATCAAAGAAAAACATTGCTCTATTTGAGGAAATGGGGGTCATGAGCAAAATAGAAAGTCAGGCACGCTATGAAATTGAGGTGGAAGCTTATATTATGCACGTTCAAATTGAAAGTCGGGTTTTAGGCGATATTGCCCGAAATCACGTAGTACCTACTGCTGTGAAATATCAGAATATATTGATTGAAAATGTAAAAGGCCTCAAGGAAATCTTTGAAAATAAATACCAAAGTTTGGCAAAAGAACAAATGGGTTTAATTGAAGAAATTTCAAAACACATTGAAGGTATCAATGCAAATGTAACCAAAATGACCAATGCCCGTAAAACACTAAATGCCTTGGAAGAAATCGATAAAAGAGCAGAGGGTTATTGCAATAGCGTTAAACCATTATTTGATGATATCCGTTACCATTGCGATAAATTGGAACTGCTAGTTGATGACGAGATTTGGCCACTAACAAAATATCGTGAATTGTTGTTTACACGATAGTTTTTTGTGTATTATGAATATCCCTTTTAAGTGTTATTACGAGGAGCATGCATGCCTGCACTGAGCGCAGTCGAAGTGTGGCAACCTGTTAATAAATTACTTCACGCTAAATTTTATCTCATTTAAGTTTAAAAAGGATGCCATTTCAATCTCTTAGGTTTGTAATTAAAAATAGATATTAAATTTTTGAAAATTAGTCTTTCTGTATTTTGCAACATATAACAATATTTTTAATTTTTAAGATTCGATAAAAATTCGTTAAGAACTTTTGCTGTTCCTTCTAAATCATCATGATGGAGATTATGACCTGTACCAGCCATATGTACCAGTTTTATTTTTGCTAAACCTTCTACTGCATTTTCATTTGCTTTTTTGCTTTCTGGTGAGGCATCGGCTTTGAGGATAATTGATGGAGCTTTAATTTTTTGCAAAGCATTTTCCGTTTTCATTGTGCCGCTCATGGCTTGTTGTTGTTCAGGAGTATAGGCGCCATGATATTGTTTTTTAGACAAAGCCCAATATTGAATATCCATTAAATCCCATTTGGAGTTTTGTTTTTGTCCTAACGCTACCAAATCATCATAAGAATAGTTATTTTGCTTTACTAAAGCTTCTGGATCACCAAACATAGCAAACGATATTTTTTTAGAATCAGATGATTTGTTGCTTTTTGGTTCTTGTGTTGGTTTTGATGATGCTTTTTTAGGCAGTCTTGCAAAATCAACATTACGAGAAATAAACGGATCTAACATAATGATTGCGCTTGCTATTTCTGGATAATTTGCTCCAACTCGCATAACCGTTGCAGCGCCCATAGAATGTCCCATTAATATAGGTTTTTCTATATTCATAGCTTTTATAAAGCCCACCACATCTTTTATCAATGTTTCGCCATCGTCTGATGAAGTGAAGGGGTCAGACAGGCCGTGCCCGCGAGTGTCAAGCATATAAATAGTGTAATCTTTCTGTAGTTTTAGACTTAAAGTTGTCCAACAAAGACCATTGTCAGTAACGCCATGAACCATTACTATAACAGGTTTGTCAATTACAGGAGCTGATTTGTAATAATGTATTCTAATACCATTTACATACGCATACTCTTGTGACCAACCCTCTGGAATATCTGGAGGATTCGTTGCAAACACTACAGAAGAGGAAAATAATAAAAGTAATAAAATTGGTATTTTAACTAGCATACATTTTTTGACGGACAAGTAAAGTTTGTTTTTTTTCATTTTTTTGAGTTGAAATAAATTTGTTTTCTAATTAATTTATTTGAAAAACAGATAACCTGAATATTGTTCATTTTTTTTTGAAAATTCAATCTATGTTTTTCTTTTTAACTGTCCACCCTTCAGATTCAGAAAGTTCGCAAGGATTTCCAGTAAACATTTTGCCTGCATTAGTATCTTCTTTCAATTGCCATAAATACCAAGCTGTAGCCACTTTGGCAAATTCACCTCCATGGGGTTTGGCATAAGTGCCAGCATGACCTACATTTAAATTTCCAACAAAAACGGGAACATGGTTTATTTTGCTAAAATCATCCATGCCGTTATTATACGCAATATCTGATTCACCACCCAATACGTATAAAGTCGGACTATGTATCTTGTTGAGTTGGGTTTTATCTATTTGCGGCATACCTGGCATGCCTTCCCTTTGCTTAGATAAGATGCCACTGTTATAAACTACCACTGTTGTGACTCTAGGATCGGGTGCGGATTCTAATGTTTGTAAACCTCCACAAGACATTCCGCTGACTGAGATTTTTGAAATATCTAATTTTCCAAAAAAGGGACTTTTACTATCTTTATTAGCGGCAATTGCCCAATCAATCCCATCAATCATTTGAGATGAAGTAGATTTTCCTTTTTCTTTTTCACCTTCTTTGGGCATATGACCGATAGCGACAACAAGAAAACCGTGAGAAGCTACTTCACTTAAAAAATTTACATGTTCCAAGGAGAATTAAAACAAGCGCCATTTCCCCAGACAATAATGGGTAGTTTTTCTGCCGAGCCAAATTTGCTTAAATTCTCTGGTCTAAAAAGAGTATGGCTAAGCAATGTAGGGTCACGTTCCATAATTGCTTTATATTGCCCCGTACCACCATCTTCAATTATTCTAAAAACTCTTTCCTGTGCCAATGTTGTTTGAAAGAAAGAAAAACAAAGTATAATAATTACTAAGAAGTTTTTCAATGCCTTGGTTAAATAGGAAATAAAAAAGAGATTTTGATTATTGCTTTTTTTCATAATAATGTTTTTTATTAGTTCCTTTTATGGGAAAAGGCACTATTAGTTCAGTCTTAATTTAAAATTTTTATTTTAAAAGTTCTTTGATTTTGTCTTCCAGACAGAGAAATTTGATAGTTCATTTTTAAGAAAATGGCAGCGTTATTAAATATTTTTTATCATTTAATTCGTTTTAAGTTGGTTACAGGAATATCAATTTCCTATAATACAAGGATAAAGTTCAGTTTCAAGACAGAAGCAAGTTCAGTGCAGGTGAGCTTTATCGGTTGTTTTTGGGGTAAATTTGCACAAGTAAACGAAGGTCGACATTTTTTCTGACAAAGTCAAAATGTCCGTATCATTTTCCAACAATTATTTATTCTAAATCTATAATTATACAAAAACATAATTTCGGAAAATCTAGCACCTAAATACAAGATTTTTTAATTCAAAGAATTACTTTTGCATAACAATATACTATTATGAGTCAAGAAGTTTCTAAACGCTATGCCCAACGTGGGGTTTCAGCATCCAAAGAAGATGTGCACAACGCCATAAAAAACATCAATAAGGGATTGTTTCCTAAAGCATTTTGTAAAATAGTTCCGGATTATTTAACAAATGATGACGATTATTGCTTGATTATGCATGCCGATGGAGCGGGAACAAAATCATCTTTAGCATATATGTATTGGAAAGAAACTGGCGATATTTCAGTTTGGAAAGGCATTGCTCAAGATGCTTTAATAATGAATGTTGATGATTTGTTGTGCGTGGGAGCTACAGATAATATTATATTATCTTCAACCATCGGGCGTAATAAAAACTTGATTCCTGGAGAAGTGCTTTCGGTAATTATAAACGGAACGGAAGAACTGCTTGGAGATTTGAAATCTTTTGGAGTTACCATCCATTCCACAGGAGGCGAAACTGCCGATGTGGGCGATTTGGTGCGTACCATCATAGTAGATTCTACAGTCACCGCAAGAATGAAACGTAGTGATGTTATTGATAATGCCAACATAAAAGCAGGCGATGTTATTGTTGGCTTGGAGAGCTTCGGACAGGCATCTTATGAAAAAGAATATAATGGCGGTATGGGCAGTAATGGTTTGACTTCGGCACGCCACGATGTGTTCAGCAAGTATTTGGCAACTAAATATCCTGAGAGTTTTGATGCTTCAGTTCCTGAGGATTTGGTGTATTCTGGAGGTGTGAAATTAACCGATTCTGTAAAAGATGCACCTATTGATGCTGGTAAGTTGGTGCTATCGCCAACGCGGACCTATGCGCCTATTATAAAATCTATCTTATCAAAATATAAAAGTGATGTTGTTCACGGTATGGTGCACTGTTCTGGTGGTGCCCAGACTAAAATCCTTCATTTTGTTGAGGAGTTTCATATTGTAAAAGATAATATGTTCCCTATTCCACCGTTGTTTAAATTGATTCAAGAGCAGTCAAAAACCGATTGGAAAGAAATGTACCAAGTATTTAATTGTGGGCACAGAATGGAATTGTATGTGTCGCCAGAAGTGGCTCAAGATATTATTGCAATTTCTAAATCTTATAATGTAAATGCTCAAATTATTGGTAGGGTAGAGGCTTCAAAAACTAAAAAATTGACCATAAAATCAGAGTTTGGTGAGTTTAATTATTAGTTTTTGGTCTTTTTCTTGAAAATGGAACAGTTATTGATTAATGAATCACTTTTTTAATCAACCGCAACATGAAAAATAGTGTATTTGTTTTAGTATTCTTTTTGGTCCAAACCTTGATGGCGCAACCAGACTCTTTATTTATAAAATTCCACCCTGAAGTTGAAAAATTGGAAGGTCCAGAATGGAAACAGAAAAATAAATTTGGTGTGGATTTAAGCGAGGTGGCCTTTGTGAATTGGAATTCTGGTGGTAGTAATTCCATATCTGGCTTAATGGGTTTTGAATCTTCCGCCAATTATAAAGATCCATTTTTCTATTGGAATAACAATTTGAATATCCGCTACGGCATCAATAAGCAGGAAAGCAGGGAGTTAAGGAAAACAGATGATTTGTTTGAGATCAATTCAAATTTAGGCTATCAGCCAGATCAATTTTCAAACTGGTTTTACTCGGCACGTCTCAATTTCAAAACGCAGTTGGCCAATGGTTATAATTACCCAAACAAGGATAAAGAAATTTCTAGGTTAATGGCGCCTGGCTATTTGTTTTTTGGTGGCGGTATGGAATATGGTAAGAACGTAGATAAAATGTCGTTATATTTTTCGCCGCTAACTTTAAAGACAACCTTTGTTCTAGATCAAGATTTGGCCAATAAAGGGGCTTTTGGTGTAGATCCTGCCGTTAAGGATAGTGAGGGTAATATCGTTATACCCGGAGATCGTACAAGAAGTGAGGTTGGTATTTTGTTGACAAATAGCTATGAAATGGAGGTGGTTGAAAATATTGTGTTGAAACATCAAGTAAATCTGTACACAGATTATGTGAATAATTTTGGAAATGTGGATGTGGATTGGCGTATAAATTTTGACTTTAAAGTGAACAACTTTGTGAAAGCTACATTTGGGTCGCACATTAGATATGACGATGATATTAAAACTTCGGAACCTTCTGAGATTGAGGGCGAATACGATGAGGCTGGTGCCAAAATACAATGGAAGCAGTTTTTAGGCGTTGGTTTCGCTGTGGATTTTTGATAAATGCTATTTGTGTTTGTTGAAATTATTTGTTAACTTTTTTGTGTTGATAAATTTTTAAAACACTAGAAAACAATAGTTTGTATTTTTTATTTGAAAACTTTATGACTTTTATCATGTTTTAGGTTGTATAATTTTTGTTTCTTTATACTTTGAAGTAATCTAGAAACAAAAAACCTTAAACCTCCCATGAACGCAAACATGACCAAAATCCCTCCCAAAACTTACTCACAGGAAGAAGCCTTTAATGCTGCTTTAAAATATTTTAAAAATGATGATTTGGCAGCTCGCGTATGGCTGAATAAATATGCCTTAAAAGATTCTGAAGGCAATATTTATGAGTTGACCCCAAATGATATGCACCGAAGAATCGCCAAAGAATTGGCTAGAGTGGAAAAGAAATATGCCAATCCGTTAAGCGAGAATGACATTTTTAATTTAATAAAGGATTTTAAATACATCGTACCGCAAGGCAGCCCTATGGCGGGAATTGGCAATCCGTACCAAATTGCATCACTTTCCAATTGTTTTGTAATAGGCAATTCAGGAGAATCAGATTCTTATGGAGGTGTCATGAAAATTGACCAAGAACAGGTGCAACTTATGAAACGTCGTGGTGGCGTGGGCCATGATTTATCGCACATTCGCCCTAAAGGCTCGGCGGTAAAAAATTCGGCATTAACATCTACGGGCATTGTGCCTTTTATGGAGCGTTATTCAAATTCTACCAGAGAGGTGGCGCAAGATGGGCGTCGAGGTGCTTTGATGCTATCGGTTTCCATCAACCATCCAGATTCAGAAGATTTTATAAATGCTAAATTAGAACAGGGAAAAGTAACTGGCGCTAACGTATCTGTGCGTATTGACGATGGCTTTATGAAAGCAGTTAAAAACGGTACGCAATATGTTCAAAAATATCCTATTTTCAGTCCTGAGCCAAAAGTATCAAAAGCTATTGATGCCAATGCCCTTTGGAAAAAAATTGTCCATAATGCATGGAAATCTGCTGAACCGGGGATTTTGTTCTGGGATACCATCATCAATGAATCGGTGCCAGATTGTTATGCTGATTTGGGTTATAAAACAGTTTCCACAAACCCATGTGGCGAAATCCCTTTGTGCCCTTATGATTCTTGTAGGCTGTTAGCAATCAACTTG
>CAXBNH010000148.1:0-7083 GCA_963976905.1 uncultured Algibacter sp. | reverse complement strand
TCGTCCTCTGGCGTCATTAATGGAATTAATTCTGAGTTTTCATCAAATTCCTGTAATGACAAACTGTCAAGGGTCATAAAATTAGATTTCTTCATATATATTTTTAAGTCAATCTGTCATTAAAAACAAGATTGAACATTTGTTTTAATTATTTAAATAGATATAAAATGCTAAAAAACAATTATTTAACAATTATTTAAAACATTTATCCATACAATAATTTCAATAGCCATGCCAATCATTCCTTTAAACGAAAATAATACCCATACAGCCAAAACTTAGTTATTATGACAATTTTAAATAATAATAAATTCGCCCAATAAACAAATAAAAATTATACAATGAAATTAAAACAAATCTTACTTTTTGCATTATGCATCACTTTTTTTGCTTCAGTACTGAATCTACTGACCCAGATGATGATACTGACAATACTTTAGTAAAAAAAATAGTTTATGATAAAGGTACTGATAGCGAGTACACAGAAACATTTAATTATGACGGTAATAAATTAATCAGCGTAGATAATGGCGATGGCTGGAAAAATGTTTACACCTATGAGAATGATAATTTGGTTAAAGACGAATGTTTCGTTGATGATGTACTTCAAGCTTCAGTAACCTTAGATTATAATTTAGATGAAAAAATTGCCACATACACTGAAACCTTTACTGAAGATTCTGGATTAGGTGATCGAAAAATCAAACATGTTTTTACTTATAATAATGAAGGCACTATAACTGATGAAGTTTATATCAGTTATTTAAATACTGATTTTGAATTAGATAGAACTAAAATTATTACTTTAAATGGGAAAAATATTTCAAAAATAGCTGATGGCACATATTCCACAACATATACTTATGATGATAAAAATGGTGCTTTTAAAAACATTCATGCTGTTGAAGTTTTAAATATTTTAAGTGAGAATGAATTTGGTTCATTAATTTATGGAAACACCAATAATATGACAAGCTTCATCGAAAATGATACTAATACTAGTGATAACTATAATAATACATATGAGTATACTTATAACGACAAAAATTATCCTAAAATAGGTGTATACAAATCTGTTTATGGTGGAATTGAAGACGATATTGAAAACGTAGAGTTTTTCTACGAATAACGAATAGAAATAAATTAAGCAAAAGGCTAATTCAAATATTGAGTTAGCCTTTTTGTTTTATAAAAACTTAAAGCTTACCCATTTTCTTCAAAATAAACAACAAGACAATAGGGATTGCCAGCAAACCAACCATTAATAAATTCGTATTAAACAAAACAGGAAACAACAACAAAGTAAGCACATAACCACCAATAGCACCTCCAAAATGCGCATCGTGACCAATGTTCCCTATCCTGTTTTTCATGCCGTAAATGGAATATAACAAATAACCAATCCCAAACAAATAAGCAGGAATGGGGATAGGTACAAAAAACATATACAAACTCATACCGGGTTGCAATAAAATGGCCGCATACAAAACACCAACAACCGCTCCACTAGCGCCAACCGCACTATAATGATATTCGGTTTTATGAAAGTAAAATGATAATAGATTACCAAAAACCAAGCTTCCTAAATAAACAATTAAAAAACCTGTGGTGCCTAAATATGCTATTACGGTGCCTGCAAAAAAATACAAGGTCAGCATGTTGAACAGCAAATGTTGCGTGTCCACATGTAAAAAGCCCGCACTGAACAATCTTATTTTTTCGCCCCGTTGAATGCCACCGATTTGAAATTTATACTTTTCAAAAAAAGCAAAATCGCTAAATCCTTTATAGGAAATGATAACGTTTGCGGCTATGATTATAATAGTGATGATACTTAAGTTACCCATGCTTTACAAAGTTTAAAGTCAAATTTAGCATATATTTGCGGTTGCAAATTTAAAGTTTATTCATGCAATTTCTAGCTTATATTCTTGTTTATCCACTTTTATGGTTAATTTCCATTTTGCCTTTTAGGGTTTTGTATCTGGTTTCTGATGGGTTATACCTACTGCTCCACTACATTATCGGTTATAGAAAAAAAGTGGTAACGGCCAATTTAAAACTTGTCTTTCCTGAAAAAAACGAAAAGGACATTGCATCCATTCGTAAAAAATTCTACAAACACCTTTGCGACATGTTTTTGGAAATGGCAAAAACCATGAGCATCTCTCAAAAAGAACTCAGCAAACGTTTTAAAATCACTAACCTTGAAGAATTGAAACGATTGGAATCATTGAACAAAAGCATGTTGCTCATGTACGGCCACTATGCAAGTTGGGAATGGTCTATTGAAATACAAAATCACATCAATTTTAAAGGTTTTGGGGTTTATAAAAAATTGGCCAATAAGCATTTTGACACCTTAGTCAGAAACATTCGCTCTAAATTTGATACCACGTTAATTAGCACCAAAGAAACCATAAGCACTATTAATGAAAATGAAAAAAAGGGCATTAAAAGTATTGTTGCCTTTTTAAGTGACCAATCGCCACGGCTTACCAAAGATGTTTATTGGGGGCAATTCATGGGTATTAAAACGCCTTGTTTTACAGGTGCTGAACGACTTGCCAAAAAACTGGATTTAACCATCGGTTATTTAAAAGTAACCAAAGTAAAACGGGGTTTTTATGAGGCCGAAATCATTACGCTTGCCGAAGATTCAAGAACATACAAAGATTATGAATTGACCGATATGTTTTTGCGCGAAGTTGAAAAACAAATACATAAAGCTCCTGAGTATTATTTTTGGACGCATAAACGCTGGAAACATCGCGCTTAAAAATAAGGCCGCTTAATACGCATTAAACGACCTTGTTTTCTGTGCATTGGTGTTTTAAAAGAACCTATTCAATGATTAATTTTTTATAATGTGATTTTCGGGTTTCATCAACTACTTTAATGATATAAAGTCCTGATTGTAATATCGATTCATTTGACACTTTAAAAACCTCTTGATCTGTAGTGACATGGTTCAACATCTTTCCGCTCATATCATAAATGGATATATTGGAGGTTTCAAAGTTTTTCATTTTTATGTAAAAATCAGAATTTGAAGGGTTTGGATAAATGGTTATTTTATTTTCATTTCCCAACAAATCAATATCAGTAACGCTTAATTGACCTGATGCTTTGCCATACACATTAATTTCTGCTGCTGAAGCATATACCTTGCCTGCAACTTCACTAAGTGAAACCAACTTAATATAGCGTCCTGTTTTGGCATCAAATTTAGCGCTTTTTTCAGATTTTGAATTGACCCAAGTACCTGTTGACACTGGCGTACCCCAATCTATCCCATCAGTACTCACATAAATTTCGTATTGTGCAATGGTACCATTGGTAGAATTGTCCTGACGTGGCAAATAACTAAGCTCCGTAATATCATAACTGGCTCCTAAGTCAAAAGCAATTTCATGGGGATGTTGTGTTTCATCTGGGCCCCATGGGGTGTGCCACTTAGTATTTATATTACCATCAAATGCATTGGTAGCAGAATCGTTCCCAGATTCACTATCAACAGCATGTAACGACCAACCCAATTGTGATATATTCGAATCTCTTGGGCCATTTAAACTCGTCATTAGCTTCAATTCAGCGGCACTGGCATATTTCGTGTTTCCCCATCTACCATGTTCTGATTCTGCAACAAATCGCATGTAGCGCCCCCATTTTGGTTGAAAAAGCTTTATCTGTGGTATAGCTCATCCAGCCTGCCGAAACTGGGGTGCCCCAATTATTCAAATCATCACTTAAATATAGTTTGTATTCTTTTACAATGCCATAGATATTATCATCGTTACGTTGCATATATCTAAAACCAGATACCGATTGGCTCGAACCTAAATCAACCACAATTTCATGTGGATGCGCCCCACTTCCAGAAGTTTGCCAAAACGTATTCGGATTATCATCAATAGCTCTTGATGCTAGATTACCACCCCCAACACCTCCAGTTGAAGATACAACGCTCCAATTGTCTTGAGGAAGGTACACGTTGTCATCAAATGGTGTCCAGGTACCTTTTTCCAAATCAATGGTAAATTCATGAACGTATTGAATCCCCACAATCCCATTATTCAAAGTAAGTGGATAAATGACGGTTTTAGATATTGGTAATTCAGGGTCTTTCCACCTATCGCCTACATAAAAATAAGAGGTTCCTTCTGTACCTGTGATATGTAAATAACTTGTCGGCTGGCTATCGTATGACATCCTATCAGCAATGGTTGTCAAACCACTCCAACCAGACATAGGCGTAAATGCCATAGAAGTTGCATATTTTAGTGGATTGGGATCCCAACCAGATTTACCTGAGGTCAACAAGTAGTAAATATTATCTTTTTTTATGATGAGTGGAGCTTCCCTTCCTCCCCTTTCGAATAATATAGAAGTAGATTCAACATCCAAATAATCTGAAGTCAGTTTATAAATATTTAAACTTCCGAATTCTTTGCAAGTAGAAATATAGTAAACCGTTCCGTCTGTATCTTGAAACAAATTGCCATCATTTGAATCATAGCCACCTGATTCAAATTCTTTGATATAGGTGTAATTTCCATCTATAGTACTGGATGTAAAAAGAGCCGCTTTATTGTTATTGTAATCACCATTTTGATATTTTACCCATAATACAAACATATTTGTATTGGCATTGTAAATCAAACAAGGGCGTTCAACTATACGTTCTTGGTTTGTTAAATGGCTATTGGCACTTCTATCAACAATTTCGCTTTCAAATTTCCAGTTCATCAAATCGGTTGAAGAATATAAATTTACGGCATTGAAAACCCATGGATAGGTACGGTCTTCACCCACCATATAATATATTCCATTATGCTTAATAATGCTGGATCCATGAGCCTGTACCAAATCATTGTTGTCATCAAACCAAGATTCTCCGTTTTTAATAGATTTCACTTGAGCTCCCGTGTAACCAACACACAATGCCAAAACAGCGAGTGATAGTAATAATTTTTTCATGTCATATTTAATTTTAGTTGAATTTGTTTCCCAAATCTGGGATTGACCAAAACTAAATTTTAAATAAAACAATCATGGCGTATAAATTGACAAAAAATAGGGGGTTAATCGTTCTCACACCGAATCATGACATTATAAATCAATGTATAGACTGATTTATACATAAAAATATGGCTCTGGAAATAACGCCTTGTTATTTTCAGAGCCATAAACAATCAAAAATCTCAATCAAATCTCAACCCAATCAAGTGGATCAATGCGTCGTGTTGGAAAAATCAAAAATCAAATTGATGGCTAATTTTCCAGCCAAAACCCTTTTTGGGGCAAATGTGTAAGGCTGTGATTGCGGGCCTAATTTATCGACCGATTTGAATTTAGTTCCTATAGCAGGAATCCCATTCATAAAAGAAATATCGCCTTTTGAATGTGACACCGTTGTTCTTGCTGGGTCTGGGGCTTCTTCTGGATTGAAAAGTTTGAAAAACAAGTCTTCAGTTTCTGTATAAACCCTAAAAGAACGTCCGCTTTTCAATGACACATCCAACCAATGCATATTGGAATGGTAGCCTTTAAATTCTGGATATTCATATCCAGAATGCCCTGTAACGGTATTATTATAGGCCTTTTCCCAAACTCCAAATTCTGGGCCTTTAAGCCTGTTTTTCCAAACACGGTATGGCCCATTGCCCATCCATGTTACTTTTTTAATTTCAGATTCCGGAAAACCAAAATCTATCCCTGCTAAATACGTGCTTTTTTGTGGCTCATATTTTAGGTTTAATCGAAGTAAACCCGTTGGCTCAATAACCCACTCAAAAATATGTTTGTTTTTTTCATAGGTCACTTTTATTTTATGGGATTCTCCCTCTACAATATGTTCAATCTCTTTTATTTTTGAGTCGTTGTCAATTATGATAGGGCCGTTTGTAAAAGGAATATCGCCGTCTTTCGTAGAAACTGATTTTAAAAGCCCATCTGTTTTTCCTATAACGATTTTAATATCATCGCCAGCTGTAAAAAGAAATTCTGAATCTGTTTCTTGGAACTTTGTTTTCTTAGAGCCTACCATACTATTAAGTATATCAGCCGTATTTATAGGCTTCTTAGTCGCATAAGACCATGTATAAATATGCCTGCCATGAGGATCGGTAACTTCAATTTCCAAAGCGTTGCTATTTTTCCAATGAGGATTCATCGGTATTTTCAATGTACTTTTTTCAAGTGGTTTCAAATCTGGAACCATAGGTGTTCCTTTACTTAATATGGTCTTTTTTCCATCGGCAGAATAGTTTACCCATCGATACTCAAAATTACATGCGCTTAAATTTGTAAACTGAAAACGATTTTCAATAGCTAATGTACCATCAAACTGTTCCGTAATGTATTTACCTTCCAATTGAACAAGAGACCAAATTTTATTGATGGTGTAAAAACTACCTTCTTTTTCAAAATAAGGCCCTACAATACCATCGGGTGCATGATTACCATCTGTATCTAGCAAACCTGTATCTGTTCTTTTTATGGCCTCGTCTGCCAACACCCAAAGAAAACCACCGGCACTAAGTGGATGCTCCCACATTTTTTGCCAGTAATCATCCAAACCAGCGCCATGTCCGCCATCATATAAGCCATCTAAAAATTCCGTTGGAAAGAAAATCTGGCGCTGTGCAAAATGATCAAATGCCAAATAATCATAATCTATATAATGTGCTGTATTTGTTTTTCCAAATGCGCCCCATGGATGCAGAACTTCTCTTTTCTGTATATCAAGTTCTGTAAAATAATGATCGTAATCGGTATTCCATCCCCCTTCATTTCCATTGTCCCAAAGAATGATAGATGGATTGTTAACATCTCTTCTAATCATTTCCCTTAACAATTTTCTACCAATTTCAGTATCATAACTTGGGGCTTGCCAACCTGATAATTCATCCAAGACAAATAGCCCTAAAGAATCACAAGCATTAAGCAAATGTTTATCATGCGGATAATGTGAAAACCGAATGGCATTCATATTCATATCTTTCATGAGATTGACCGTTTGGATACTTAAGGTTTCACTTGAAGTTCTACCGTAATCGGGATGAAACGTGTGACTGTCAA
>CAXBNH010000147.1:0-7089 GCA_963976905.1 uncultured Algibacter sp. | reverse complement strand
TGGTTTTTAATGTTGAAAACTCCACGCTATCCAACAATAATGTTTTGGATGTTTTAAAATACACGCCTGGGGTTATGGTCAATGACGAAAAAATCACAGTTAAAAATGGGACGCCCGTGGTATATATCAATGATAAAAGGGTGTATTTATCTGATTCAGAAATTATACAATTGTTAGAAGGTACTTCGGCAAATAATGTTAAGTCTATTGAGGTCATTACAAATCCGCCAGCAAAGTATGATGCAGAAGGAGGGGCAGTACTTAATGTTATTACCAAAAAGAGTGTTGTTTCCGGATACAACGGGAGTGTTTTTGGCAATTATAAGCAGGGGAGTGAGTTTCCAAAACATGCCTTCGGGACCAGTCATTTTTTTAAGACAAAAAAACTCAGCACCTATGTTAATTTCAATATAAGCCCGAAAAAAGATTACAGAAGCAATACAGAATATATAAACTTTATAGAAAACGAGCAGGTAGTTTCAAGTTGGGAAACAGATTATGGAAGGGTGCGAAAATCTTCCAACCAAAATATCAATGCTAATATTGATTATGAATTGGATAAAAATAACTCCCTTGGTTTTTTTGCCAACATGCTCATAGCTCCAAGGGAAGCCTCAAAAAATAGAATCAATACACTTACAGAGGTTTATAATGCTATAGGGACGTTAGATTCTACGTTTAACACGATAAATAAATCCGTAAATGAGATATTTAATTTTGCGTTTACTTTAAATTATACACATAAATTCAAAAGGGCAGGAGAGACCCTTTCTGCAAGCTTGCACCACACCAATTATGATGCCTCTAGTTTTCACAATGTGGAAACCGATTATTTTAAGCCAAACAGCAATGCGGCGGCATTTAGATATAATCAATTCCAGACCTATAACAGTCAGCTAATAAAATTATATAACAGCCAAATAGATTATGAATTGCCAATAAATGACTCAGCTCAATTTGAAGCAGGCGCGAAGGTTTCCAATGTAAATTCAGAAAGCATTTTAAGGCAATATATTTTTGAAAATGACATAAAGGAAGAAGATGTTCAAAATTCTGATACTTTTTTGTATGATGAAATAAATTATGCTTTATATTCAAGCTATTCCAAAGATTGGGACACTTGGAGCTTGAAATCTGGGTTGAGGGTAGAGCACACAGATATTAGAGGGAACTCCCTGTCAACCAATCAAGATAACAAACAGGACTATATGAGGTTTTTTCCTTCTTTTCACATACTCCATAAACTTGATGAAAACAACGATGTTTTCTTTAGCTATAACAAACGCATACAAAGACCAAAATACAATAAGCTTAACCCTTTTAAATACTACCTAAATGACAATGCTTATATAGCGGGAGACCCAAATTTAAAGTTTCAAATAGATTACTTTTTTACATTGGGCTATGTATTGAATAAAAAGTTCACTTTTGAATTCTACTATAATTATGAAAAAAATCCTGTACGCGATTTTGTGTTCCAAGACAATGGTGAAAAAATAATCAAATATTTATACGCTAACATCAATAGGAGCAAATATTATGGATTTCAATTTAATGCTTACACGAGACTTTCTCCATTTTGGAACATCAGTGCTGTATTGGATATCAATTATTTTGAGGATCAGTTTTTTGTTATAGACAGTAATGAGAATAATTTGCTATCATTTAAAAAATGGATTTATTCTTCTGAGATCAGTAATTATTTTTCTTTTTTAAAAGATAAAAGTTTAACGGCCGATATTGCTTTCTTTTATTTTTCAAAATATGTTGACGGCTCTTCTGCCTATTCGGCTGTTTCAAGTTTGGATATCAATATAAAAAAAACATTTTGGAACAACAGAGCGTCTTTAAGTGTCGGTGTAGTTGATATTTTTGACAATTTAAGCTACAGCCAAACCACCAAATATTTGAATCAGGATATATTTACGGATTCTAAATTTGAAACAAGATTGATTACGCTTGGTTTTAATTATAAATTTGGAAATACCAAATTGAACAACAATAAAAAAGAATTGGATTCTAATGAAAGGGAACGCTTAAATCCTGGAGGAAAAATGAATCTTTAATTTTGCAAATACATTACTCAAAAATAATCTTTTACCTTCCCCCAAAAGTTTTTAGGTGTTAATTTGAATTCATCTTCTAGTTCTTGCATAGATTTATCGGCGGTATTTATTCTATTAAATATCCTGGCCCTTATTAAATATATAGTCGGGATAACTATGCACATAATAGGGATTAAATAAATAAGCTGGAACTCATCAATGTTTTCAGGATTCCCGCTAAAATCACCATTAAAAACTATTATGGTTTGAAGAATATACATTGCAATAGGAACCAATAAAGCATGATACCACCAATGTTTACAGGTAAAAAACCACAAGAACAATAAATAAAGCGGCACCATTTTCCCTGTAACTAACCAAACAAAGTAATTGGCATCATCAAACAGATTACTTTCATAGGTAAACAAAAAAGTGTTCCACACACGTTGTTGTGGAACACTTTCATATAAAGAATAGAAATAAGGCGTGATAGCTATTAAAGTAGCAATGATACTACCTCTTATCAAACTCTTATTTAATCTTTTTTTGTCATTAGGCAAGGATTGGCCTTGTTTTTCTGTCGATGTTTGACGCAAGGATTGGCCTTGTTTTTCTATCGATGTTTGACGCAAGGATTGGCCTTGTTTTTCTGTCGATTTTTGCTGTTTTTTCGCCATTTTCGTTGGTTGTACTTGTTGCTACATTAGCTGTTAACAACATGCCTCCACAAATCGCAATTGCGATTAAATACTTTTTAGTTCTCATTTTTTAAGGGATTTAATTAATTAATTATCCCAAAAATAACTAAAGAGTATCTTGAAGAAATTGACGAAATGTTAAAAAAATGTTAAATACATTGATTTTTAAATTATCCGTTGTGGCTTTTCCGTAATCCTTCAAAATTCGGAGTGTTTCTAAGTTGTTTTTAATTAAAAACTCAGCATTTTTGTTCGGTTAAATTTGTTTTTAAATTTAATTTCAACGTCCTGGAATTATCAGGATTTATTTCTAAATCTATTCTATCAAAACGTTCTGGCAACATATTTTCTATGACCTGTGGCCATTCAATTATAGAGATATTTTCTGAATATATATAATCTTCAATGCCAAAATTATAAGCTTCTTCAACATCTTTGATTCTATATAAATCAAAATGGTAAATCAATCCATTATCGGCTTTATATTCATTTACTATTGAAAAGGTTGGGCTGCTAGCTTCGTCAGGGCTTCCCAAGGCTTTCACTAGGGCTTTTATAAGGGTGGTTTTTCCAGCACCCATATCGCCATAAATCAAAATTGTTTTGGTTGAAATATTGAGAGCGACTTTTTTTGCAATGTCGTTTAAGCTGTTTAACGTATAAATTAATTCCAATTTAATTAAAAATTTATAAGCAATATTAATAATAAAAGTTGAAATAAACTAAATAAAATGTATTTAATCGGATTTTTTTGCATTACACGGATTATTTTGGATTTAAAACCACAAACGGAATAATCATTTCTTCAAGAGAAACACCGCCATGCTGGTAAGTGTTCCTGAAATAGCTAACATAGTGATTGTAATTATTGGGGTATGCAAAAAACAAATCGCCTTTCGCAAAAATATAAGAGCTGCTCATGTTAATAGAAGGTAAGTGGATTTCCTTGGGGTCTTTGGCCACCAATACGTCTTTGTTTTCATAGGTTAAGCTTCTGCCTGTTTTGTAACGTAAATTTAGGCTAGTGTCTCTATCGCCCACAACTTTTGATGGGTTTTTTACATTAATGGTGCCGTGGTCTGTGGTCAATATCAATTTAAAGCCCAAAGTCTGCGCTTGATGTATCATTTCCAAAAGTGGTGAGTTTTTAAACCAGCTAAGCGCTAATGACCTATATGCCTTGTCGTTTGATGCCAATTCCTTAACCACTTCCATTTCGGTTTTGGCGTGTGAAAGCATATCCACGAAATTATAAACAACCACGGTTAGATCATTATTTTTTAGCGCATTGAAATTTTCAGCTAATTTTTTGCCGCTTTTAACGTTGGTTATTTTATGATATTCGTAGGTTAAATGATTCAGGTTTAAGCGTTTCATTTGGCTTTCCATAAACTCAGCTTCATAGAGGTTTTTTCCGCCTTCATCGGTATCGTTTTTCCAGTATTTAGGAAAGAGTTTTTCCATATCACTTGGCATAAGCCCAGAGAATATGGCATTTCTAGCATATTGGGTTGCGGTGGGCAAAATGCTGAAAAACCCAATTTCACTTTCTTTTTTGTAATAATTATTGATAATTGGCTCAAAAACCTTCCATTGGTCATAACGTAAATTGTCAATTACAACCAGTAGGGTGGGCTGTTCCTTACTTAGCTCAGGAGCCACTTTTTCTTTAAATAGGGTGTGTGACATAATTGGGGCATCTGCTTTGCTCTCAAACCAATTGGGGTAGTTTTTCTCAATAAACTTACCAAATTGGGTATTGGCCTCCACTTTTTGTGATTCTAAAATCTCAAACATGCTTGCGTCTTCAATATCCTCAAGCTGTATTTCCCAATAAATGAGTTTTTGATACAGGCTAATCCATTCTTCATAAGAATTTACCATCGCCAAATCCATCGCAATTTTCCTAAACTCTTGCTGGTAGTTTGAGGTTGTTTTTTCAGAAACCAACCGCGAATGGTCCAAATTCTTTTTTAGGCTCAATAATATTTGATTGGGGTTTACGGGTTTAATCAAATAATCGGCTATTTTGTTGCCAATAGCTTCTTCCATAATATATTCCTCTTCACTTTTGGTAATCATCACCACGGGGAGGTTGGCTTGTTTTTCCTTGATTTCATTCAAAGTTTCCAAACCGGTAAGCCCAGGCATGTTTTCATCTAAAAAAACAATATCAAACTTATGGTCGTCTAAAATTTCAATGGCTTCAGTACCACTATTGCATGTAGTGACTTTATAGTTTTTTTTCTCAAGAAATAAAATATGGGGTTTCAATAAATCAATTTCATCATCTACCCAAAGTATATGTATTGTGTTCATTTAATAAATTTTTGTAAAATTAAAAATGTTATGTGTTGTATTGAATAAATAAGCCTTTTTTTATTAAAAGCTTATTCTCGTCTTTATATATTTGTAATCATTATAACGCTAAAAAGTAACGTTTGAATAAACTTAAAATATTAAACGACCCAATTTACGGATTTATTACCATCCCCAATTCGCTTATTTTTGATTTAATCCAACATAAATATTTTCAAAGGTTGCGTAGGATTACCCAAATGGGCATGTCGCATTTGGTGTATCCGGGAGCAAATCACACCCGTTTCCATCATGCCATTGGTTGCGTGCATTTAATGCAGAATGTTGTGAATGTACTTCGTTTTAAAGGTGTTGCCATTTCTGAAGACGAAGAGCAAGCACTTTACATTGCTATTCTGTTGCATGATATTGGTCACGGTCCTTTTTCGCATGCTATGGAACATAGTATCGTTAATAATGTATCGCATGAGCAAATTTCACTGCTATTTATGGAGCGTTTAAATGATGAATTTAACGGAAGTTTAACGCTTGCCATCCAGATTTTTAAAGGCGATTATCCAAGATTGTTCATGTGCCAGCTTATTTCCGGACAATTGGACATGGATAGAGCAGATTATTTAAAACGCGATAGTTTTTATACAGGTGTTGCAGAAGGCAATGTCAATAGCGAACGATTGATAACCATGCTAAACGTGGTTGATGATACTTTGGTGGTTGAAGAAAAAGGGATTTACAGTGTCGAGAAATTTATTATTGCAAGACGGCTCATGTATTGGCAAGTATATTTGCATAAAACAGGGTTAGTAGCAGAACAATTATTGATTAGGGTTTTGAAACGAGCCAATGAGATGAACAACAGCGGCGTGATTTTGGAAGCAAGCAAACCGCTTCAATATTTTTTGAAAAACAACATTGCCATTGATGATTTTAATAATGAAACTTTGGATATATTTTCCCAATTGGATGATTATGACATTATTTCTGCTATGAAAGCGTGGCAATATCATGATGATTTTGTTTTAAGCAACCTTTGCGCTATGATAATCAATAGGGATTTGCTGAAAATCAAGATGAAAAACAAAAAAGTAAAAGAGAAAACGTTACAAATGCATCTCGAAAATTTCAAAAATGCCCATAATATTTCAACCGAAGAAGCTGCGTATTTTGTGTTTACAGGAAGCATTTCAAACCAAGCATATCAAGCGACAAAGCAAAATATAAATATCCTCCATAAATCTGGAAAAATTGAAGATATAGTTAAAGCATCAGACCATTTAAACATCAAAACGCTTTCAAAACCAGTGACTAAATATTATATATGTTACCCAAAAGACAAATAATACGCAGCTTTCTTTAGCAACTTGCTATAGATTGCAGTTGCAACAGCATCCTGTAATAAACAGAGGGACATGAAAAACTTAAGCACATTTTTCCTATTTTTGCATCACTAAAAACAAAACAACCTTTTTTAAGTTTGAAATTTACAGCACAACAAATAGCAGGTATTTTAGACGGCGATATTGAGGGAAACCCTGATATTGAAGTATATAAATTATCTAAAATAGAAGAAGGTTCAGAGGGTTCCATCACATTTTTGGCAAACCCTAAGTACAATGCGTACTTATATTCCACCAAAGCCTCCATAGCGATTGTTAATAAAGAGTTTAAACCTGATAGTAAAATCAGCACCACGCTTATTAAGGTAGATGATGCCTATTTGGCTTTTTCAAAAATATTGGAATATTATAATTTAGTGAAGCTCAATAAATTTGGTGTTGAAGACCCTTGTTTTATTTCCAAAACAGCTACTTATGGTGAAGGGGTTTATATTGGTGCATTTTCATATTTAGCTGAAAATGTAAAGATTGGACGTAACGTTAAAATTTTCCCCAATACATATATAGGAGACAATGTGGTTATTGGCGATAATACCATTATTTTTTCAGGAGCAAAAATTTATTCTGAAACCCATATTGGTAGTGATTGTGTTATTAACTCTGGTGTCATCATTGGCGCCGATGGATTTG
>CAXBNH010000146.1:0-7172 GCA_963976905.1 uncultured Algibacter sp. | reverse complement strand
ATCTTCAACATTCATTTTTCCTAAGCCAATATTAATCATCGTGCCCACAATGGCCCGCACCATATTTCTTAAAAAACGATCTGCCTGAATTACAAATTGAAGCTCGTCATTTTCAAAGGTCCACACCGCTTTCATGATGTTGCAATTATAGGTTTTTACATCCGTTTTAACTTTAGAAAAACATTGAAAATCATGATACTCAAACAAAATTTTTGTAGCCGCATTCATTTTTTCAATATCTAAATCTTGCTTCACGTAATAGGCTTTTTCATAAATAAACACATTTTTTTTTAATGTGATTCTATATAAATATGTTCGGCTCAACGCGTTAAAACGGGCATGTGCTTTCTCATTGACTTTAAAAATGGCGTGAATGGCCACATCTTTTGGCAAATAGAGATTGAGTTTATACACCAAATCGGCTTCATCAAAAACAAAATCTGTATCAAAATGCGCAAACATTTGCGAGGCATGCACGCCAGCATCTGTCCTGCCAGCTCCCATAATGGAGGTTTTTTCTTTTAAAAGCACGGACAACGATTTTTCAACCACTTCCTGTACCGTTATGGCATTGGGCTGATATTGCCAGCCATGATACGCGCTGCCATTATAAGAAAGTTCTATAAAATATCGCAATTTGCTTTTGTACTTTTGTTGAAAGTGTAAAGATAGAGAGTTTTGCCATTCCTAAAAAGACCAGCCATCTTAATTATATATTAAATTGTTTTTGGGCGTTTCCCGAAAAGGGTCGGGCTTTTCGCTATATCTTTTTAAAACGTCATTGCGAGGAGTGAGCGACGCGGCAATTTGTCAAATCCTTCTTCAAACCAAAATAATACCTCCTAAGGTTTTAAAAAGGATGCCGCTGCAATCCCTAACGCGAGTGTTTGCTGGGTTCTGTTTATAGATTGAGGGGTTTGGGGAGTGTTCATTTAACGTGTTTGTATATGGTTTGTTGCGTGGTTAAGCACGTAATTTAGCAAATAAAAACCGAATAGAAAATCCGCGAGGATTTTCGTAAGTAGGCTAGAACTAGCAATAAATTATATACAGTGTTATGTGCAGGTTTTATTATAGAAGTTATAGCCTTTGCAATAATGCATTTAATACTTGAAGGTTACATCGTCTTGTAGTATATTCATGTTCGTTGTAATTAATATACCATTGAGTGTTTATTATCTCTCCCATATTTAAAGAATCTAATGCTTCGTTGATTGTATTTAAGGGAAGAGTTTTTTGATTTTCGTTTATAGTATAAGTAACTCCTAAATTATTGTCTCGACCATTAAATATATAATGAGTTCCATTAGCTGTTATATATAGAGTTTCGCCAACCAACAAATTATTTAATATTTCTTCCATACAGTTTTTAGTTTCTTAAAGATTTAGTATTTCTATTAACTTTCCATGTCTGATATGCTGTAATTGATTGAAGCATATTGTTAGTCATAATACTACTGTTTACTTCTTTAAGCTCTGAAGCAATATTTTCGCTAGACTCTATTAAAGAAACAAAGTTTTGATTTAAATCGGTCAATTGATTACTGATTTGGGCTAATCTGACTTCAATTTTATCAAGTTTACTAAAGACGTTTTTCTGCCAACTACTATCAAAAACTCCTAATTTTTCAAATGCTTCATAAATTTCGAAATATCTTATTTTCCTGTCGTTTTGGTAAAAAACAATCATTGAAACAGCCATGTTTTTATAAAATTCTAATGTTTTTATTTGGTTTTCAATAGCAGGTTTAACAAATCTTCCAATTTTAAACATACTTTCTAAATTTGCATCAAACCCTATTGGATTTCCTCCTTCAAGTGTGGCTAAATTTGATTGAAGATTTTCATGTATTTTTTCTATATCATTTCTTTTAGAATCTTCAACAATTCTTTTTATTATTACATCTATATCGATTAAATTTCCCCATTCTTCACTATCAGCAACTATGCGTCCACGATAATCTTTTAAGAAAGAATCAATTTTTAAAAATGAAAACAATTGATTTTCTCCACCTTTTTTTATGATACTATTTTCGTTTTCCACAATTATTTTTTTATAATCGTCAACTGATAGTATGTTTATTTTCTTTATTGCCTCGATTTGTTCATTTAATAAATGGGCTTTTTCAATTTTAGAATCGGTTTTTTCTTTTTCTTTTAGTAATTTAATTCTATTCTGCTCTTTTATTATTTTTCGGTTTGTATCTTCTTTTTCTTTCCTCAAGTAGCCTTGACGTACCCAGTTTCCAAAAATCAAGACTATAATAGTTATTATAATTATTATTTGTACAGCTCCCATAATAAATAGTTTATTGTTTTAATTTTTGTCAGCATTAAAGTTACTTCCCGTGATTATATAAATCGTATCAGTTTAGGTGTCAGGTTCATGATTATTCCATTAAAAATAAATCCTATGTATTTTTCTATTCTTCTCATTTTAAATTGGTTCTGGTTTTTTTTCTCAACTTGCACATAACGACTTGATATGAAATCGTTTTAATGTTTTATATCTAATGTTAAACGAAGTACGACATTTTTTCTCACAAAATCAAGTTTAAAAAATTCAAACAATTATCAATAACTTTACCGACCAGATTTTTTAGCTATAATCCATGATAAAAATACTCCTCCTTTCTGATACCCACAGCTATATAGACGATACCATTTTAAAATATGTAAAACAAGCTGATGAAGTTTGGCATGCTGGCGATATTGGTGATTTGGAAGTGACCGATGCCATAAAAAAACTAAAACCCCTAAAAGCGGTTTATGGCAATATTGATGATAAAAACATCAGAAAAGAATTTCCTGAAAACAATCGGTTTATGTGTGAAGGTGTGGATGTTTGGATCACCCATATTGGTGGTTACCCAAAGGCTTATAATGTTTTAATTCGCGATGAAATTAGAGCCAACCCACCCAAACTTTTTATCTGCGGCCATTCGCATATTTTAAAAGTGATGCCCGATAAAACATTGAATTTATTGCACATGAATCCCGGTGCTGTTGGCAAACACGGTTTTCATAAAGTGCGCACCATGTTGCGTTTTACTATTAGCGGTAGTAAAATTGACAATCTGGAAGTGATTGAATTCCCTAAATAACAGGTGTTTACTAAATAAAAACGGTTCCTTTTTTCTCTTGTTTTTATGTTAATATTTTCCTAAACCACAGCATTTATTGGCTAATATTGTGGCAATCAATTCATAAATTGTAGTTTTGCAGCGATTTAAAAACATAAAAAATCAATATTTATGAGTCAAGTAAAAGAGAATGATACGGTAAAAGTTCATTACACAGGAAAATTAAGCAATGGTCAAATTTTTGACAGCTCGCTAGAAAGAGAGCCGTTAGAGTTTACTTTGGGCCAAGGCATGTTGATTCCCGGTTTTGAAAAAGGCATGGTAGACATGAAGGTAAACGAGAAAAAAACAATCAATATTCCTGTTGCAGAAGCTTACGGCGATGTGCAAAAAGAATTGTTCCACGAAGTGAAAAAAGACCAATTACCACAGGAAATGACCCCTGAAGTTGGTATGGGCTTGGCTTCAAAAAACCCTGATGGTTCTGAAGTTCAATTTCGTGTAGCCGAGGTTCACGAAGATCATATTATTATAGATGCCAATCATCCATTAGCAGGACAGGATTTGGTATTCGATTTGGAGCTTATTGAAATAAAATAATAGGTTTTAGTATCACATATATAAAAAAGTCTGGAATATTTCCAGACTTTTTTATAGCATAAATTCTCCTTTTAATGGTTGGAAAAAATTTAAAAATCATTGGAAAAGTCAATAAACTAGCGGATAGTTGCGTTAGGGATTGCAGTGGAAAGCCCACAGCGAGGCACGAGCGAGGACTTGGAATGGAAAGCCCGACCCCTTTTCGGGGTAACACCCAAATGATAAAACATAAAAAAACCCAAAGCTTTCACATTGGGTTTTAACGCACTAATACTACTAAGATGTTAGGTTTATCGCAATCTATCTACAGATTTTACGAGGTCTTCGTCCTTTTTGATGGCCTTATTGGCCAAAGCCAATAACACGATAGAAACAACAGGAAGAAGCATCCCAATACCTTTCTCAGAAACCGCCGTCTCTCCAGATACCTTTAGAGATTGATATACAAAAAATCCTAGTAAAATAAAGTTTAATATGATGTTAAGTCGCCCCAAAACAAACTGGGATTTCCTAGTTTTATACATAAAAATAGACACCAAAGATACTAATGTAGAGGTTAAAAACAAACCTAAATACATCAAATTATCTTTAGCATATATATGTGCACCTGCTTCTGTAACCCACAGATGAAAAACAAAAATGAGCCCTCCAGAAACTACCGCAGCTAATAATAAATATAAGGTTTGAATACGTTGTATCATGTGTATTTTAAAAAAAATAATGCACAAAAATAATAGTTTCTTTTATAAAAATTAAAATAAAGTTGTATAATTGCAGTAATAATTCATAACAATCCTATATAGCAGGTTGTTAACTCTTCTTTATTTAACTCATTTTTTTCAGAATTATTCAAAATTATATTCAAAACACATAGCCCATAAACATTTATGTTTGAAATTTCACAATTAAAAGAAAAAAAACTCTCTGACTTACAGGAGATTGCACAAAAACTGAACGTTCCTAAGTACCGTTCATTAAAAAAACTAGACTTGGTATATCAGATATTGGATAGACAAGCCGCAGATCCCAAAGCTGTAACATCTGCAGTAGAACCAAAGGAAACCAAAGCCACGGAAGCCACGGAACAAAAACCCAAGCCCCAAGCGGCAAAAAAACCGAGACAACGGGTTCAAAAACCTGTTAAGCCAGTTGAAAAAAAGGTCGAGACCAACACTAAAGCGTCTCAAGAAAAAACAGAAACTCCTGCCCCGCCCGCTCAACAAAATAAAACGGAGCAAAAACAGCAGGACAACAAACCAAAACGACAAAACGACAACCAACAAAAACCACATCAAAAAAGGGAACACAATCCCCAAAAAAATCAACACAAAAACCAAAAAAACGGTAATGTAGATGCTGGAAATAAAGACAGTAGGAACCGTTACCGTGAACCTGATTTTGAATTTGATGCCATTATAGAAAGTGAAGGCGTTTTAGACATCATGCAAGATGGATATGGTTTTTTACGCTCATCAGATTACAATTATTTATCATCGCCAGATGATATTTACGTTTCACAATCACAAATAAGATTGTTTGGATTAAAAAAAGGCGATACGGTTTTAGGACACGTAAGACCTCCAAAAGAAGGCGAAAAATATTTCCCATTAATAAAAGTAGTTAGAATAAATGGTCAGAAACCAGAGGTTGTAAGAGACCGTGTATCTTTTGAACATTTAACCCCATTGTTTCCTAAAGAAAAATTTAATCTTGCAGAAAAACAAAGTACCATATCTACACGCATCATGGACTTGTTTTCCCCTATCGGGAAAGGACAGCGTGGTATGATTGTATCACAACCAAAAACTGGTAAAACCATGTTGTTGAAAGATGTGGCGAATGCTATTGCAGCGAATCATCCTGAGGTTTATTTGATGATCTTATTAATTGATGAACGCCCAGAAGAGGTAACGGACATGCAACGCAATGTACGTGGCGAAGTGATTTCTTCAACCTTTGATAAAGAAGCCCACGAACACGTTAAAATTGCCGATATCGTTTTGGAAAAAGCAAAACGATTGGTAGAATGCGGACACGATGTGGTGATTCTTTTAGATTCCATTACCCGTTTGGCCCGAGCTTATAATACCGTGCAACCAGCCTCTGGTAAAATATTAAGTGGTGGTGTGGCTGCGAATGCACTAAACACACCAAAACGTTTCTTTGGTGCGGCACGTAATATTGAAAATGTTGGCTCATTGACCATTATCGCTACAGCATTGACAGAAACTGGTTCTAAAATGGACGAGGTTATTTTTGAAGAATTTAAAGGAACCGGTAACATGGAACTTCAATTGGATAGAAAAATATCTAACCGTAGAATTTTCCCTGCTATTGATTTAACCTCTTCAAGTACGCGTCGTGATGATTTATTATTAGATGAAAACACCATTCAACGTATGTGGGTGATGCGTAAATACCTTGCGGACATGAACCCTGTGGAAGCGATGGAATTCATCAATGATCGTTTTAAACAAACCAGAAACAACGAAGAGTTTTTGATTTCTATGAATGGATAGAAAGCAGAAAAGTATATTATAATTCAAAAGCCTTGACTAAACGTTAAGGCTTTTTTCTTTTTTAGGCAATCTTTACTGTTCTTTGAATATTGCCTAAAAATCAAGGCACAAAAAAAAGCCGCAATACTTACTTACAGCTTTTTTTGTACTTGATACTGAACTTGAGAAGTTAATAGGCATTTAGCAAATTTCTATATTCCTTTAAATCTGAAATGTTGATTTTGTTGTTAAGATTCCCTATAAGTGCAATTAAATATTTCAAACTCTCAACGGGTTCATTTTCCACTTCAAAATCCTCATCATTCTCTGCGTCTTCTTCCTCAAGCATAGGGATCATAAATGAACCATTGGCCTCTATGTGCTCATAGGTTAATCTAAGAACCTTCACTACCAAAGGAATTTCCTCTTCTATGGCATAGGTTCTTAACTTTTTAATGTCATTAATTAATGCATCAGAATTAATCCCTGTTTTATCAAGGTCGTTCAGGATTTTGTCTATCAATTTAAGTGCTGCTTTATTTTCCAAAAGGGTAATTTTATATAAATGATTAACTTATTTTAAGTTGCAAATTTAATTTTTTAGAAATCAAATAAAGCAATTTATTAATGATTTTTTCAAGTTGTTTTAACTATAGAAAAACAATAAAAAAAGCCTCTCATTACTGAGAAGCTTTTTAAATATTTTAAATTCAAATCTAATTAAAGCGTTGCAATATGCTTAGCAAGACCAGATTTAAGGTTAGCCGCTTTATTTGTATGAATGATGTTTTTCTTAGCTAATTTATCAATCATTGAAGATACATCAGGAAACATAGTTTCAGCCTCTTTCTTGTCAGTTAACTCACGTAATTTTTTGATAGCATTACGAGTTGTTTTATGTTTGTATCTGTTGACCAAACGCTTTGCTTCGCTGCTTCTTATTCTTTTTAATGCTGACTTATGATTTGCCATTTTTTGTTTTTATTATTAT